>JAZSFI010000498.1:0-1689 GCA_045532135.1 Clostridia bacterium
GCTTTCCAGTATGGAATGGATGATGTTCTGCACGGGTTTGAAAGGTATTGTTCCTTTGATATCATTATGCGCTCCTTGCTTGGGATGGGAATGAATTTTCAAAGACGGGCTATCGTGTTTTGTGTGAATCAGGGGACAGCCCTCTGATTCAAAGTTAGCTGCGGGTGGCGAAACGCCCCCTACAATGGCAACGACCGCTCTCGTAGGGGATGGATTTCCCATCCCGCCGAGTGTCTCTACGGTGCATATGGAGTTGTTAGTATGTGTTATTAGTATATCATATTCCGAAAAAGGTGTCGATTGTGCTGCCAGAGGGATTGATGGCTTTAGCGAATAATCTTGCGCGTTTTTTTGAATCCTTGATATTTCTATTCGATGGACTGTCTCTTTGCTTCATGTTGACTTTCAAAGAAGAGCACAATATAATAAAGATGCAATCAAAAAGCAGTGATGAAGTCCGCAAATCTGGAAACCATAGCCTGATTTTTGGGATTATCTGGAGGAGGCTTTGTTTTATGGAAAACAATAAGATTGATATCGACTCCCTCATGGAAGAAATTGAAGACCGGATTGAGGAAATGATCGAAGAGCAGGTGGAAGATTCCGTAGAAGACGCGATGCAGAATTGTCTTCAGGAGATGATCGGCGAAGCGCTTTCAGATATGGAAATTACGCTTGCAAACGGAGCGGTGATTCGTCCGCCAAAGCGAATGCTGCTTTTAAGCCCCGACAAGACCAAAATGCTTTTATGCTACGGCGGCCTTCGGGTCGACGGATGCACGCTGATGGTACATACGAGAATCAGCTGCTGGGAATCGATTTATATGTATCCGACGAAGGAAGAGGCAATCGAAGCATTGGTAAAAGTCAAGAACGCGATGCTGTCGGGCACGGAGATTTTTGAATTGTAGGTAGACGAGTGGCTTATCAGGATCCTGAGATGATCAAAGCCTGTTCTGAATGCAACATTGACGAAATCATTTTTGCCTTGATGTCAAAGCGACAGGGCAGAGAACGCTTGGTGCATTCAGAGATGAAACAAACTCCCTCGCTTTTTGGTGAGGGAGTTTGTTGTGTTTATATCTCGAGGCGGAAAATCTCCATTTGGCCCGGGGCGAGATATACGCCGGCGCGAATGGACGAATCTGTTTCTTCGAAAACGGCGTCGTGATGGGAGATGCGCATATCTTCTTCATATTCGCCGTTTTGGTGAATGAGGAAAACGCGGGAAGCCTGTTTTGAAATGGACAGGGTGAAAAGATCGCTTGCAAACGGGCTGTTGTTCACGATGGCGATGTATTCCTGTCCGTTTTCATCTTCAAAAAAGCTGATGATGCCGGGCACATTGTGCTGGGATTCCATGGTTTTTATGGTTGCGTGCGCGTTTTCGTGGAAAAGTTCATATTCGCCGTAGGCTTTATAGGTGTGATAGGTTTCCTTGTGCGTGAGCGCGCTCATTAAAGAGGCGTGATTGTCGTGGAAGGTGCGGTGGAGAAGCTTCATCCAATCGTAGGCGATGGTTTTTTCGCCGTAGGGACTGATCGGCGCGCCGCGGTAGTTTCTGTAGTTCTGGCCGTAGAAGAAAAACCAGTGAATGCCCTTGCAGCCGGAGGCGACGGCGGTGTTGAACTGCCAGCGAAGGTCGTCTTCCGTGGGTACGCGATAGCGGAAATGCCCGACGGACAAAAG
>JAZSFI010000092.1:0-4783 GCA_045532135.1 Clostridia bacterium
CGCGCGATGGAAAGCGCGTCTTTCATTCTTCCGTTCAAAACGGCTTTGGGTAGATCGCCGGACAAGCATGCGGAAAGCGCGATCAGGCCTTCGGAATGCTGCTTCAGTAGATCGTAATCAATGCGCGGGCGATAGTAAAAACCGCGCGTGAAACCTTCGGACACGAGCTTGATCAGGTTCCGGTAGCCCGTCTGGTTTTCACAAAGCAGCACAAGGTGGCTCATTTCGCGCCCGGAATCCGTCTTTGCGTCCATATCCCTGCATACGTATACTTCACAGCCGATGACCGGATGAATGCCTTCCTTTTTGGCTTCCTTATAAAAATCGACCACGCCGTACATAACGCCATGATCGGTAATGGCGCAGGAGGTCATGCCCAGGGATTTTACGCGCGCAATCAGATCCCGGATGCGGTTTGCGCCGTCCAAGAGGCTGTATTCGGTGTGCATGTGAAGATGGCAGAACAAGCTTTACGGACCTCCCCGAATTGGCGAATTTTTCATAAATACATTATACCACGGATCGGGAAAAAAAGGAAGACAGGTGTTCCGAAAGGTCGGGAAGTGTGGTATAATTTGTTTGGACACTATGCATGAGGAGGAAACATCATGACATACAAAAGCAATCTTCCCGCATACCCTTTGATCTCAATCGATCCCTTTTTGTCCATCTGGTCGGCAGCCGATCATCCGGCGGATCGCGATACCGCGCATTGGGCGGGCGAACGGAAAAGAATGACGCTTTCCGTAAGCGTTGACAATAAAACCTATGCGCTGATCGGAAGTCAGCTGACGGAAAAGGCGGAGCTGACCGAAAGATGCGTAACGCCTACGAAGACGATGTATGTGTTCAGAATCGGGCAAACGGAGATTTCCGTATCGTTCCGCGCGCCGCTTCTTATGGACGATCTGGATCTTTTAAGCACGCCGGTAAATTATTTGGATATTGAAAGCAAATCGCTCGACGGACAGACGCGCGACATTTCCGTGTCCTTTGTCTGGCACGACGACATCTGCCAAAATGGCACGGCGTCTTCTTCACCCATGATCGGCAGCGAATACGATGCGGGCGGATTCAACCTTGCGTGGATGGGCAAGCAGGTTCAGCCGCTTTTGAACGTATCGGGCGACCACACCACGATCGACTGGGGCTATGCTTATCTGGCGTCCGCCGAGTCCGTGAGATTCGACCGCGTACAGGGGCACTGGGGGCTTGTGTGCGAAAAGACGCTCAAAGCGGGCGAAGGCATGATGATTGCCATCGCTTACGATGACATCGCCTCCATTCAGTACTTTGAATACACCGCGCACGCCTATTATGCCCGAAACGGCAAAACCATCGTGCAGGCGATTCGTGAAATGATGAAAAACCACGGCGAAATCTGTGCGCGCCTTGAGAAATTTGACGAAGAACTTATTAAAAAAGCCGAAGAAGCCGGCGGGGAAAGCATGAAGGCGCTGGCGGCGGCTGCCTACAGGCACAGCGTATGCGCCCATAAGCTGATCGCCGACCGGGACGGAAAGCCCGTGTTCCTCTCCAAGGAAAACGACTCCAACGGCTGTATCGGAACGGTGGACGTGAGTTATCCGTCAACGCCTTTGTATCTTATGTACTGCCCCGAGCTTGTTCGCGGCATGTGCCGCCCGATTTTCAAATTTGCCTCGATGCCCGTATGGAAGGAAGACTTTGCGCCCCACGACGTCGGCCGCTATCCGATGGCGACGGGTCAGGTGTACGCGCTTTGCGGAAGACGCGGCCGCGAAAAGGCCGGCGGATGGAACGACGAAAAGTGCGATGCGTTTTTCTATCCTGCAGGTCAGTTCCCGCCGGTTTACCTGTACGAGGGATCGGAAAACATCTATGCGCTCCGCTATCAGATGCCGGTTGAGGAATGCGGAAACATGATTCTGATGGTCGCAGCCGCCATGCGCGCGGACGGAGACACGGAATTTGCCAGAGAAAATCTTCCGCTTCTTAAAACGTGGGTCAATTACCTTGAAACCTACGGAGAAGATCCGGGCGAGCAGCTTTGCACGGACGACTTTGCCGGACATCTTGCGCACAATGTAAACCTCGCCTTCAAAGCCGTCTGCGGTCTTGCCGCCTATGGCTGGATGATGGAAAAACTGGGCGAAAAGGACGAGGCGGAATACTATAAAAATGCTGCTGTCAAGATGGGCAGAAGCGTTTACGAACGCGCAAAGACCGAAAATGGCACCGCGCTCACGCTGGACGGTCAGGGCTGGAGCCTGAAATACAATACCGTGTGGGATAAGCTTTTCGGTTTCGGAATCTGGGACGAAGAATTCTATAAAGCCGAAATCGAACGATACAAGCAGGAGACCAACGCCTACGGAATTCCCCTCGACAGCCGCAAAACCTATACCAAGAGCGACTGGATCATGTGGTCCAGCGCCATGGCGGATACCAAGGAGGGCGTGGAAGATTTTGCAAAACCTATTGTAAAATACTTAAAGGAAACGTCCACCCGCGTTGCTTTCAGCGACTGGTACGACACGGTTACGGGACGCTACGTAGCCTTTATCGCCCGTTCCGTGCAGGGCGGAATCTTCATGCCGATGCTGAAAAAGCAGTGGGAGAAAGGCTGAACGGATTTCGCGGGTAATATGCACTGAAGACACAAGAAAACGGCTGCGCTGGCAGCCGTTTTCTTATGCCTACTCTCCCTCCAGCACAAACGCGAGCGTATGCCGCATGCCGGGATTTTCGATATCGATTTCAATTGCCCATGCGTTTTCAAGGGGAGTTATGCGGATGGGGAGGCCGGTTTCGGAGGAGAAGACCGTGTTTCCGATCCGGACGTTTCCGGTCGGCGTTTTTTCGGGACGGACGGGCGTGACATATCGCAGGACAACGGATTCGGCGGGGGCGAGCAAGTCGTAGGATTCCACGATCCGAATACGTTTTTCAAAGGGCGATAGCATCACCGTTCTTTGCCACGAGGTTACGCCTGCGCTTTCCGGGAAAGCGGAGGCGAGGTTTGCAAAAAGGTATGTGTATGCATCTTCAAATTGGGCTTCGATGTCCTTTGCGCCGGAAAATCCTTTTTCGGGGAAAACGCCGTTGACAAGAGGGCAGGAATGATAGACTGCACGCGAACGTCCGGCTCCGACGTCGAAAAAGACGGGCTCGCCCAGATAGGTGATCAATAGATTGCAGGCGTCTTCGTGCAGGCTTATGCGGCTTCCGCCGGTGAGCGCAGCCTGAAACCCGTTCTGATAAGCGGAGACGAGCTTTCCGATGGGCAGCGATACGCGCTTTCGAATCGGGCAGCGCGGGGAGGCGGAGAGGAAAAAGCGGTGGACGAGCGAGGTCATAATTTTATCGGTTACGCTGATTCCGGGCGCGGCGGACTGGCCCAGGGCGAGCATTGCGCCGAGCTTTTGAAGGGATGGATTGTTTGCGGTATGGCCGATTTTGAAGACGGTTTCGCCGGGCAAAGCCGGTGCGGGCGCGCCGTCGGGATTGACAAACAAACCCTGTCCCATGTGCGCGCTCACAAGGTAATCCGCCATGCGGGCGTATTTTTTGTCGCTCGTCAGGTCTACGCGTCCGTCCGTTGCATAAAGAACAAGTCTCGCCGCGTCTGAAAGCGCGGATAGATCCCTTATCCAAGCTTCGATGCCCGCCGGATGCACGCCGTCAGCAGGGAAATCCTTGATAAGAGAGTCCATCAAAAGAAAAATTCTTCTTATGCTGACCCAGCGGCGCTTGTCGCGCGTGTCGATCAGCAGGAAAGCGGTCAGAAGCTTTAAAAGACGCTCGAACGTCCTTTCTCCGCGCTTTTTCGTCCATTCGGGCGCTTCCTGATGTGAAAACGGGGCGAGAATTCGGGAAGACACGCTGTCCTCGATGCGGTTTAAAGCATATTTCGACTTTTTTCCGATGGCGCTTCCGCACAGATGCCACACCCATGAAAGGAGCGACGCGGTTTCAAAGGCGAAATTGTCCTCTTCGGGTCTGTCCGCTTCGGCGATGTTTTTTGCTTCCGCCCAAGTGGCTTCCTCAGTGATCGCCCAGGTCAGGTCGATGATTTTGTCGACATACCGTCCGCTTCCCGTGACGAATTCGCCCATAAGCAGCTGAAAGAGCGATTCGCGCCTTTGAAGGCGGCAGGCAAAGTATTCGTCCGGACGATTGATCCAGTCGGATGCAGCGAGGACGGGAAGCTGCTTTGACAGCGCCTTTTCCGCGGCTCGCTGGCAGTCGTTTATGAGCGCCTGATCCATATCATAAGCAAAATCCGCCTTTATTATGGAATTTGCGCGTGCGGGAACAAGGGTAAATAAGATATCGTTGAGCGCGGATGAAAACATCAAATCAGCTCCGTTTGATTGTCCTTATATCTTTTGCCATGTGCCGGTCATGGCGGATGCTTGCGCGCGGCTTAATACTTTTTGCAAAAATGCGCCGTCCTTGATCGAGGGGACTGGCGTTTTGCCGTTTATAACGCAGTCCAGGAAGGAATAGTATGAATGGATATGTCCGCGGTCCCAGCCGACCGCGTTTTTGGGCGGAAGGAACGTGCCTGCCGGGGCTTCAAAGCGGCCCATGCTTTCGATGCGCGTCCAGCCGCGGCTGCCGCCGAGCGGGGCTTCTTTTACGGTGTTGTCAAAAAACCACAGCCAGCCGGGCTCCATCAGGTCGAATTTGACAGCGCCC
The DNA here is from genome assembly GCA_045532135.1 of Clostridia bacterium. Classification (GTDB taxonomy): domain Bacteria; phylum Bacillota; class Clostridia; order Christensenellales; family Aristaeellaceae; genus SFHK01. The sequence continues at coordinate 4,684 of JAZSFI010000092.1, forward strand.
AGCTTTCCGTAGACTTCAAATGTCAGTTCGTCGTTTGTGCCGGTTGCGATTTTGCTGGCTTCGATTGTGCCGATCGCGCCGTTTAAGTCGGATCGTAGCC
>JAZSFI010000128.1:0-3069 GCA_045532135.1 Clostridia bacterium
CGATCGCTTTCATGATGGCGGTAAAGGATATTGCATCCGAGGTTGTACTGATTGATGTAAATACCAAAAAGGCCATGGGCGAGGCGCTGGACATCCGCCAGGGCACGCCGCTTTGCGCGCCTATTTCCGTTTATGCGGGCAGCTATGTGGACGCTGTTGGCAGCGACGTCGTCATTATCACTTCCGGCGTAGCCAGAAAAGCGGGTCAGGATCGCCTTGCGCTGACGCAGACCAATGTTGATATTATCAAAAACATCGCTCCCGAAATCACAAAGCATGCGCCCAATGCGTTTTACATCATTGTTTCAAATCCCGTCGATATCATGACCTATGCTTTCCATAAAATTACGAATATTCCGAAAAGTCACATCATCGGCACCGGAACGCTTCTGGACACCGCGCGCCTTTGTTCCCGCCTTGCGGAGTTTATGAACGTTTCCCAGAAAAACGTTCACGCCTATGTTCTGGGCGAGCACGGCGACAGCATGTTTGTTCCGTGGTCCCTGGCGCAGGTCTGCAATACGCCCCTTGCCGAATACAGACAGAACCTCGATTTCGGCATTATCGAGCTGCCCGAGCTCAATTATGACGAGGTGGAAGAATACATCCGCACCTCGGGAAGCAAGATTATTTCCCGAAAGGGCGCAACCTATTACGCCGTTTCCATTGCCGTGTGCCACATCATCGAATGCCTCTTCAGCAGCGTAAATACGGTTATGGCGGTTTCCACCATGCTTGACGGCGAATACGGCATTGAAGACGTCTGCATGAGCATTCCCACCTTCGTAGGGCCCGGCGGCGTAAAGGGCCGCGTGCTTCCGAACCTGACCGAAGAGGAGCTTGAGCGTCTTCACAACAGCGCAAACGTTCTCAAAAAGGTGATCAGCGGAATCAACATCTGACAGCGCTTTTACAAAAATTTCCTCCTGCAGATTCTGCCATGTGGCATTGCGGGAGGATTTTTTTATCCTTTTTTTATGCGTGCAATTGATTCTTATATCCGATCGTGATATGATAAGCGGGTAATATTTACAAAAATAACGAGCATAAAGGATCGATAAATATGGAGCTTGACCGCATACTTTTTACGGGAAACTGGCTTTTTATGAAAACGGAAGACGAAAACGCCGTTCGGCCTGATTATGACGACAGCGCATTTGAACATGTGACGCTCCCCCACGACTGGCAGATTCTTGAAACGCGCATCCCCGACGCCAAAGGCGGCGGGTCACAGGGCTTTTTCCCAAGGGAGCACATGGGCGTCTACAGAAAGCATTTTTCCGCGCCCGAAGAATGGAAAAACAAGCAGATCCGGCTTCTTTTTGACGGCGTGCAGCGGTTTTCGACGGTGTATTTAAACGGCAAAAAGGTCGGCGGAAGGCCGTTCGGCTATGTGCCGTTTATTTGCGATCTCACACAGAGCATCGATTTTGAAAACGAAAACATTCTGTCGGTTTCGGTAGACAACCGCGAACCGGAAGGGATGAAATTAAACATCGCAGGCGGCGACCGGTGGTATTCCGGCGCGGGCATTTACAGAAACGTGTGGATTCTGGTTGATGAAAACACGCACATCGCAAACGGCGGCATAAACGTTGTCGCGTCGCCCGTTCTGAAGGGCCCCAGCGGCGATGTTCCCGACAAAGCCGGCATCCGCTGCGACAGGGCGGATGTGGTTTTGACGTGCGAAATCGAAGGTGAAACGGACGGATTTACGGTGGAAGCCGAAATTTCCTATCGCGGCGAAACGCTTCTGCGCCTTGAAAAAGCGGCATCCCCCGTCACGTTCTTCCGCTTTGAAATCCCCTCTCCCAATCTCTGGTCGCCCGAAACGCCGAATCTGTATGAAGCGAAAATCTCCATCCGCGAAAACGGCGATGCGCATAAAATCCGCTTCGGCGTAAGAAGCGCAGAGTTTGACGAGGAAGACGGCTTCCTCTTAAACGGCGTAAAGACGAAGCTCTGGGGCGTAAACCTTCATCACGACGGCGGCTGTGTGGGCGCGGCTGTGCCCATTGAAATCTGGGAGCGGAGGCTGAAGGCCATCAAAAAGCTGGGCGCGAACACCATCCGCGCATCGCACAACCCCATGGCGGAGGAGCTTTACGATCTATGCGATGAAATGGGTTTTCTCGTGATCGATGAAATCTACGACAAATGGTCGGACAACAATATGTACGGCGATCTGTTCTTCGATGAATGGCACGACAAGGATATTTCCGCCATGATCCGGCGCGACCGCTGCCACCCGTCTGTCATTTTATGGAGCGTCGGAAACGAAATCGGGCATCAGTACAGCGAAAAATTCTACGAATGCTTAAAGGATCTGGTTAACCATGTCCGCGCCATCGACAATACAAGGGCAGTATCCTGCGCGCTCATCGGCTTTTGCACGCGCGACTATAACGATGTAACCCCCATGGGCAAAAAGCTGGCAGCCGTCCGGCGCTACGCCGAAATTGTGGACGTTTTCATGGGCAACTATCTGGAGCATTTCTATGAGAAGCTCCGTGAAAGCGGAATGCGAAAGCCCATCATCGGAAGCGAAGTGAGAAATTACTACATTCTGGACGAAAATACGCTCAACAACACGCAGTACAAAACCAAATCCCCCTTCCATATCGTAAACAAGCACGACTGGGTATGCGGTTCGCTCATCTGGGCGGGCATCGATTATCTGGGCGAAGGCAGCATGTGGCCGCTCAGAGGCTGGACGGGCGATCTTCTCGATTCGACCGGCGACTGGAAACTTCGCGCGTGGTACTGCGCCGCCGCATGGAAAAACGAGCCGGTGATCAAGGTCTGCGTATACGATGAAACGGAGCCCTGGGACGGCTCGCGCGGCGCATGGGGCTTTCCGCAGATGCGCTCGCACTGGAAATACACCTGCTTTGAAAAAATCCTGCACGTCGCCGTCATGACCAACTGCGACACGGTAAAGTTGTATCAGAACAGCCAGACCGCGCGCGTGGGATATCTGAAAGATTCTGAAGACGGCATGATTCATTTCTATGTGCCCTACATTCCCGGCGTTCTGCGCGCCGAAGGATACAGGGGCGGCCTTCTCGT
>JAZSFI010000514.1:0-5467 GCA_045532135.1 Clostridia bacterium
AAATGGATCAGTACATTGTTCCGTATTTCATGTCCAGCCATCCCGGCTGTACGCTCAATGATGCGATTGCTTTGGCGGTTTACATGAAAAAAAACAACCTCCATCCCGATCAGGTGCAGGATTTTTATCCCACGCCCGGAACGCTCTCAACCGCAATGTTCTATACGGGGCTTGATCCGAGGGACATGAAAAACGTGTATGTTGCAAAGACGCCGGAAGACAAGGAAATGCAGCGTGCGCTGATGCAGTACGATCGCCCGCAGAACCGCGCAATCGTATTAAAGGCGCTCAAAAAGGCCGAAAGAAGCGATTTAATCGGCTGGGGACCGAACTGCCTGATTCCGCCGTATGAAAAAAAGGAAACGCTGAAACAGACTGCCAAAGGCCGTTTTGAGAAGCCTGCAGGCGGAAAAAGCGTTAAACGGGACGAGCGGGAGGGAAGAAAAGCATCTTCGGATAAAAACAAGAACGGTGCGCGTGGAAAAGAGGAGCCTTCCTTTAAAAAGTCGCGCGGGACAAATGCCCATACGGAAAGAAGGGGCAGAAGATAATGTATACCGTAACCATTGTTTTAGAGGATAAAACCTTCACCGTAACTGCACAAAAGGGCGAAAAACTCATGGATGTGCTTGTGAAAGCAGGCGCAGGCATGCATGCGCCGTGCGGTGGAAGAGGCGTTTGCGGAAAATGCCTTGTGCGCGCGCAGGGCGAATTCGAAACGGAAGCAGCTGCACCGTCCGGTTATGCCCTTTCGTGCAAAAGCTATGTTGCGGGCGATATCACGCTGTATGTTTCGGGAGAAAAAGCGGAGATTCTTGCGGATTTCGACGAAAAGAATATCGAAACCGACGGCGAAAGCGGATTGGGCGTGGCCGTCGATATCGGAACGACAACGCTGGCCGCGTTTTTGATGGATTTAAAGACAGGAAAAGTATTGGAAAATGAGACCATGCTCAATCCCCAGCGCGCGCATGGCGCGGATGTGGTTTCAAGAATCGCCTTTTCCATAGAAAATGAAGTAAACGCGAATGTTTTAAAAAGCGAGATTGAAAATGCAATTGTATCCCTTTCAAAGTCTTTATGCAAAAAGGCAAAATGCGAGGGGGCAAAGATTGAAAAATTCTGCTTTGTCGGGAATACCGCAATGATGCATTTTCTTGCGGGATTTTCTGCGCTGGGAATTTCCGCCGCGCCCTTTACGCCAAAGTACACAAAGAGCTTTGAAAAATCGTTTGTGGGCGCGCCCGCCTTCTTTGGCGGATGCATTTCCGGATATGTCGGAGCGGATACTGTGGGCGCGATGCTGGCTTCCGGTTTTCATAAAACGGAAAAGACGATTCTTTTAATTGACATCGGCACAAACGGAGAAATCGCGCTGATTCATAAAGGAAAAATCCTGACATGTTCCTGTGCGGCCGGTCCTGCGTTTGAAGGCGCGCACATTGCATGCGGAACGGGCGCGGTCGAGGGTGCGATTGATCACGCAAAAATGGAAGACGGAAAAGTTGTCTTTACAACGATCCGCAATGCACCCGCATGCGGTATTTGCGGTAGCGGTCTGATTGATCTTACAGCTTGCCTTATCGAGGACGAGGTTATCTCTCCGATGGGCAGAATGGCGGAAGATTGGTATCTTACGGATAATGTATATCTTTCCAAAAAGGATGTGCGCGAAGTGCAGCTGGCCAAAGCGGCCATTCATGCGGGTATTGATATACTGATTCAGGAATCCGGAATTGAGGATAACGACATAGATGAAGTTCTGATTGCGGGCGGATTCGGAAATTTTATCGATCTAAAAAACGCTTGCGCCATCGGTTTACTACCAAAGTCGCTTTTTGAAAAAATCAGGCCAGTCGGCAATGCAGCCGGCGAAGGAGCCAGAAAAGCGCTGGTCTCAAAGAAAATGAGAGAGTATATGGATTTGATTCAGTCGCGTTCATCCTATATCGAACTCGCTTCGCACCCCGATTTTGCTGATCTTTATGCCGATCATTTGCCTTTCGAAGAGCCGGAATGACAAATTAATCTATAATTCGACATAATTTTGTAATAAAAGTTGATGATTTCGAAATAAAACTATTGACAGACTGTGTTCGGTTTTGTATAATTAAAACAGACCGCGGTATGGTTATATTTTATTTGAAATCGGGGCGTGAACGGGAATGCGCAAGGGCGACGCGAGAAGAGCAGCCATCATAGACACGGCTGAGCGTCTTTTCTACCAGAAGGGGTATGAAGAGACGTCTGTTCAGGACGTGCTGGATGAATTGCATCTTTCAAAGGGTGGATTTTATCATCACTTTGAAAGCAAGCTCAGCCTGCTTGAGGCCATCTGTGAAAAGCGCGCGGTTTCATCCTTCGAAGAAAGCGAACGCCTGATTCGTGAAGGCAATATGACGGCTGTTGAAAAGCTTAACATGCTCTTTGGCATGTCCTCGATTTTTCATCAGGACAGCATGGACTTTATCGCGCTGATGCTGAGGGTTGCCTACAAAGAGGGTCAGGTTATGCTGAGAGAGCAGATGAAGCTGACCAGCATGCGTCTGATCAAGCCGCTTGTGGATGAGGTGATTCACGAAGGGGTAAAGGAAAATCTCTTCTTCGTAAAGTACCCGGATTCGATGGGCTCTTTACTGCTTCTTCTGGGTCACAACATGACGGACAAAATTTCCTACATTCTGGCAAGCGCGGACGAAGATCCGGAAAGTCTTGATAAAATTATTGAAGAACTCAAGGTATACAGGTACGCGATAGAAACGCTCTTAAATGCGCCGTACGGTTCGATTCAGCTGTTCGATGTGACGCGCATTAACGATGTTTTGATGGCGATCAACGAGATGAACAAAAAAGAACTGAACGGAATGCTGGGAGAAAAATAAAAGATTTCCTGAAAATGGGAACAGAAAACCGTTTCTGTCCGTCAAACGTATAGGGAGTTGATGGATATGAAACGGTTTTTGATTTTTGCTTTTGTTTGTTCACTTCTTTTTGCGTGTTTTTCCGCCAGCTGCGAAAGGGGCAATGTCGTGATTTTTTCAAAATTTGCCGGAACGGATGCTTTTCCCCTGAAAGGCGTCAAAATCGGCATCGATCCCGGACATCAGGAAAAAGCCAACAGCGAAAAAGAGCCCATCGCGCCTTGGAGCGATGAAAAGAAGGCAAAGGTTGCATCCGGAACGCGCGGCGTAAAGACCGATATTCCGGAATATGTGACGGTGCTTGAAATCTCTTTGCAGCTTCGCGATGTGCTTGAAGCGCTGGGCGCGGAGGTTATGATGACGAGAGAGACGCACGATGTGGATATTTCCAACAAAGAGCGCGCCCTCATGATGAACGAATGGGGCGCAGATCTTGTTTTGCGCATGCACATAAACGGTTCGACCGATTCAAGCGTAAATGGAATGGGCATGTATATCCGCTATTCCGGTCAATTACAGGAAGAAAACACGCGCCTTGCAGAAGCGCTTTTGAATCACATGTCTGAAATGACAGGCGCGAAGAAAGAACGCGTTTATAAACGCGATACGTATACCGGGCTTAACTGGTCTGAAGTGCCGTCCGTTCTGGTTGAAATGGGATACATGACCAATCCTGAAGAGGATGAAAAATTAAACAGCGCCGAATACCAGGAAAAACTGGTTCTCGGCGCCGTGTACGGAATCTGTGAATATCTGAATGTCAAAATCAATTAATATCTTGCGCCGATACCGCCCGGAACAATGGCGATGTCGGCGTTTTCCATTTCATGAAGCTCGCCGTCAAGCTGCATAGTCATGCCCTGCGTCTGAACGCGCACCCGTTTGCAGGTGCGGGTGTGGACAAACCAGAATTTTGTGTGAAGGCCGGGGATGAAAACGAAAAGCAAAAACGGAATCATCCATTTTTTGACGGCTTCAACCATTACGAGATTCAGCTTGCCGTCATACGGAACCGCGTCGGGCACAGCCTTCATGCCGCCGCCGAAGTATTTTCCGTTTCCGACAGAGAATATGCAAAGGCTCTTTTTTTCAAACGGTTCATCGTCCACGGATATCATAAATTCAAGCGGCTTATAGAATTTAAGCGCGTCTTTGAGTGCGAGGAGATAGGCTTTCATGCCGGAAACCTTGTCTCTGTATGCTTCAAGATGGCGCAAAACCTCAACGTCAAAGCCCGCGCCGCATACATTTAAAAACGCTCTTTCGTTCACCGTTGCGTAGTCCAGTCTGCCAAGCGGGGAGGAGAGCTGTTTTTTTACGGCCTGAACGGGATCTTTTGGAAGATTCATGCAGCGGATGAAATCATTGCCCGTTCCGCAGGGCGCGAAAATTACAGCGACATTCGTGTTTTTAACGCCAGTAAGCACTTCGCTCATCGTTCCGTCGCCGCCTGCTACGATGATCGCTTCATGAGAAGCTTTCACGGCCTCTTCGGCGATCACGGTGGCTTCGCCGGGCGTATGCGTTTTTCTTACGATATACTCTCTTTTTTCCTCGGCTAAAAGCGCTTCGATACCCTCAAGCGCTTTCTCGGCTTTGCCGCCGCCGGAGATGGGATTGACAAGCACAGTAATCATTTGTATCTCCCGCTAATTCACTTAATCTTTTATCTGTTGTATCGTTTCCTTGTTTATAAATTACTCCTAAACAGAAAAAATGTCAAGTGTCAACTTATTTTTCGCCGTTTATGAGAAGCGTAAGGGAAATATCGGAGGAACGGAATTTGGAAAGCCAGTCAAATTCATCAAAGGATTGATTATCCGCGAATTTTCTTGCGGCGCTTTTTGAAAAGCCGAAAGGCTCAACGCCAAGCGCTTTGCATTTGTGAAACACAGATTCAAAATCATCTATGAGACTTTTTTCGATTTGCGTAAGGTCTGTAACTTCATCAAGCGTTGAAATATCAAGATAGAGGACAACATCGATTCGTACGTCATCGCCTGTGATATTCACATTCACATCCCGCTTTTTTCTTGTTGATACGCGCATTGCATACGGGAAAGCGAAATCTGCGATGCGATTGGAATCATCCATAAGAAAACAGCACAGCTGCATTTCATAGCCATTGAGTGTTCCGACCATTTTCTCCCTGTTAAACAATGCTGCGCCCATGTACTCATTTTTGTTATCGCCCTCTCTTGGAAGCGAACCCGGCATGAAGAAATCTGTTTTACTGTCGTTTTCCCCTGCAGTGTCTGAAAGCGCGCACATTGCGGTTGAATAACGTCCTTTTAGACCCGCATAGAGATCGGACAAGGTAGCAGAGGGAATGTATCCGTTTTGCTCGTGATAGGAAAGCATTGAGGGAATCGTGATGGAGAGGCGGATGCCGATGTGAGGCTTTTGGTTTTCGATGAGCGATTTGGCGTCTTTTTCGGTAACGATCACATTGGCGCTGCCCGTCACCAGAAATACGTTCATAAAGGTGTCGATGGTTTTTAAAAACTGTCCGCTCTCGGCAAACGCCTTTGAGAATACGATGGTTT
>JAZSFI010000350.1:0-5163 GCA_045532135.1 Clostridia bacterium
CACGATTATATCGTGCCCGGAATCTACCTGTCCCGTGTGGACGGCGATGTTGTAACCTACGATTTAAGAACCCGTATTCCCAATCAGCCCGACCTTATGGACAACGCAACCATGCATACCTTTGAACACATGTTTGCGACATTTGTGAGAAATTCCGAGGCGTCTCAAAATGTCATCTACTTTGGCCCCATGGGCTGTCAGACTGGCTTTTATCTGCTTGTTTCAGGCATTTCCCACAAAGAAGTGATTGATCTTATCAAGGACACGCTTAGAAAAATCCTTGCATATGAGGGCGAGGTATTCGGAAAATCCAGAAAAGAGTGCGGAAACTATATAAATCTCGATCTGGCGCTTGCCAAAAAGGAAGCGGCACGCTACTATGAAGCAGTTAAGGATTACACGGAAGACAAGCTTTCCTATCCGAAAGGAGAAGACGAATGATCGGTATTATCGCTGCCATGCAGCTTGAACTTGAAGAAATCAAAAAGAAAATCGAAAACGCGAAAACAGAGACTGTTTCCGGGATTACCTACATATCCGGCGCCATTTATTCTTATCCCGTGGTTTGCGCGGTGTCGGGCGTGGGCAAAGTCAATGCGGCGGTTTGTGCACAGACGATGATTTTAAAATATGCGCCTGAAGCGATTATCAATACGGGCGTCGGCGGCGCGCTGGATAAAGAGCTCAAAGTGTGCGACGTGGTGGTCGGCGAAAGCGCTGTACAGCATGATTTTGATACGTCCCCTCTTGGCGATGAAAAGGGCTTTGTTTCGACGGTGAACGTTACGAATTTCCCGCTTGATAAGACGCTTTCCGGAAAACTCATCTCGTCTCTTTCGTTTCTTGGCATCCGCGCAAAATCCGGCGTAATCGCAACAGGCGACCAGTTTGTGTGCGATCCGGCCTTGAAGGAAGAAATCGCTTCCCGCTTTAATGCGAAGGCCTGCGAGATGGAGGGCGGTGCGATTGCTCATGTGTGCTATATGAACAAAACGCCCTGCGCCATTCTTCGCGCAATTTCAGACGGAGCGGATGACGGAGCTATGCTTTCCTATCAGGAATTTGCCGAAATTGCCGCCAACCAGTCTGTCCGCGCGCTTTTGCATTTTATTAAAACATCGCTTGCCTGATACAGCTTATTATGAGCGCCGCATTCGCCTTACAAAAATTTTTGGAGGGGAAAATGCGGCGCTGTATTGATTTTTGGTTCTCTTTGCGTATAATAATAATCAAAGATAGTCAAAAATGTTTGAAGGAGGTGCGTCCATGGCACAGCTCAGCGATACCATTGAAAGATTTATAAAAGAGCTCATGGAAGAAGACGCCCAGATTGAACTCAAGCGAAACGAGCTTGCCCAGCATTTCGGCTGCGCGCCGTCGCAGATCAACTATGTGCTTGCAACGCGTTTTTCGGTCGATCACGGCTATATAATCGAATCCCGAAGAGGCGGCGGAGGCTTTGTCCGCATTGTTCGAATGACGCATCCGGGCGGAAGCACGCTGCTTGACGCGCTTTTAAACCGCGTGGGCACGGAAATTGACGAGGAATCCGCAAACGCGATTATCGTTTTGCTGTATGAAAGAAAGCTTGTCAGCAAAAACGAAGCCATGCTCATGAAAGCGGCGATAGCAAAAAATGCCCTTGCGCTTCCGGTCAGCGCGAAAAATGTATTGCGCGCTGCGGTTATGCGCAACATGCTTCAGCAGGTATTCAGGAATCTGGAGGAGGACACAAGACATGATGTGTGACGAATGCGGCGTTCGCCCCGCAGCCATTCACCTGACCACGTTTACAAACGGCGAAAAGCAGGACAAAAATCTGTGCGCTACGTGCCTGACAAAATATAAAATGAACCTCCCGGCGATGGACTTATCCAATCTCGCCGGCATCCTCGGCGGATTTATTGAGAAGGCGCTTTCAGGCAAAAAGGAAGAAGTCGACGCAGGGTTTTCGGCAACATGCGAAACCTGCTCTATGGACTATAAGCAGTTCAAGCGCAACGGTATGCTTGGCTGCGCCGACTGCTATAAGGCGTTTCGCGAACCCCTTGAAGAAATGCTCACGCGCATGCATGGAAACGCCCAGCATGTCGGCCGCGTGCCGGGCGGCGTCAACAGCCGCGTATCCATAAAGCTTCAGATCGATAAATTAAAGCAGCAGCTTTCGCGCGCCGTTTCCCGGGAGGAATACGAAAAAGCCGCGGTGCTGCGCGATCAGATCAGGGGCCTTGAAAGCGAGCTCAAAGTGAAATCAGAGATCGGGGAGGGCGCAAATCATGAATAAATATCCTCCCGCGCCTGAATCGGACGTAGTTGTTTCCTGCCGGGTGCGCCTTGCACGAAATTACGCAGATCTGCCTTTTGCTCCGAAAATGGACGAAATTCACGCAAAGGAAACCGTTTCAAGGGCGCTCAAGAGCATTCAAAATGCCAGTATGGATGGAATGTATCGGCTGTTTCAAATGTCTGAACTTTCGGATATCGAACGCAGAAAACTGGTTGAAAAGCATTTGATCAGCCTTGATTTGATTTCAAACAAAGACAAGGCGGCAGCGCTCATTTCAACCGGTGAAACCGTTTCCATTATGCTTAACGAAGAGGATCACATCCGTATTCAGGGCTTGTTGCCGGGTCTGCAGCTTGAAAAAGCGGCGCAGCTGGCGTTTCACGCAGACGATATCCTTTCAAAGGATGCGCCCATTGCGTTTGACAGCAAATGGGGCTATCTTACCGCCTGCCCGACCAATGCGGGAACAGGTCTGCGCGCAAGCGCGCTTGTGCATCTACCTGCAATTACGCTGACCAAACAGATGGGCGCGGTCATTCAGGCGTTTGGCAAGATCGGATTCACCGTTCGCGGTCTTTACGGAGAAGGCACGGAAGCGGAAGGCAATCTTTATCAGCTTTCCAACCAGACCGCTATGGGAAGAAGCGAAGAAGACGTGATCAGAAGCCTTATCGATGCATGTCAGCAGGTAGCCGAGCAGGAAAGAGAAGCGCGGAAAAACCTGATTGAGCGCGATCAGGATGCGTTTATCGATAAAATGATGCGTTCGGTGGGCATACTTTTAAATGCAAGGCTTTTGGATGAAAAGGAATTTATGCGCCTTTTGTCCGATGTTCGTCTTGCTGCAGGCGTAGGCGTTTTAAGCGCGCCGATACTGGCCATTGACGAACTGATGACCAAAATGCAGCCGGCTTCGCTTTCATCTCTTGCGGAAGCGCCGCTTTCCGGACGCGACCTTATGCTTCTTCGCGCAAGCGAAGTTCGAAACGCGCTTTCAAGCCTTATTAAAGAAAACGATACGATTATTTCGGAGGAAATCTGATCATGTTTGGAAAATACTCGGAGCGCACCAAGCGCGCGCTTGAAAACGCCCAGAGGGAAGCGATGCAGCTTGGACGCGACTATATTGGAACGGAACATCTGCTTTTGGGCGTGATGAGCGATCCCGGAAAAGCGGCAAGCGCATTAAGCGGCATATCGATTGACACGCTTCGCGAAGAAATTTTAGGGCTTGTCGGAAAAGGCGAAAGCAGCGCGCCGATCAAGCAGTTGAGCTTTACCATAAGATCCAAAACCGTGCTTGAAATAAGCGTGCGCGAGGCGCGGGATCTGGGAAGCGACGTGGTCGAGCCGGAGCACATCCTTCTTGCGCTCATGCGCGAAAGAGCGGGCGTTGCCGCGCATGCGCTGGTGAAAATGGGCGTAAATTTAAACGAAGCCAGAAATGAAATCATAAAAGCGCTGGGCGGCGTCAAAAAGACGGAAACAAATGCAGGCGACGGCGCTGCGAAAGCCGAAGGCAAGGATACCCCGATGCTGGATACGTATGCCCGGGATTTAACGAAGGCCGCAGAAAAAGGCGAGCTTGATCCCGTGATCGGACGCGCAAAGGAGATTGAGAGAATTGTTCAGATTCTTTCAAGAAGAACCAAAAACAATCCTGTATTGATCGGCGAACCCGGCGTTGGAAAATCCTCCATCGCGGAAGGACTTGCCCAGAAAATCATCGACGGCAATATTCCGGAAATTCTGCGAGGAAAACGCCTTGTATCTTTGGATCTTCCCGGAATGCTTGCGGGCGCAAAATACAGAGGCGAATTTGAAGAGAGACTAAAAAACACGATGGCCGAAATCAGGCGCGCCGGAAACGTGATTCTCTTTATCGACGAACTTCATACCATCGTCGGCGCGGGCGCCAGCGAAGGCGCAATCGATGCAGCCAACATCATGAAGCCGCTTCTTGCAAGAGGCGAAATGCAGTGCATCGGCGCGACAACCCTTCGCGAGTATCACAAGTATATCGAAAAGGATGCGGCGCTTGAAAGGCGTTTTCAGCCCGTGAACGTCGGTCAGCCCACAAAGGAAGAAAGCGTTGAAATCCTCATGGGCCTTCGCGAACGCTATGAAAACCACCACAGGGTTCGCATAACAGACGAAGCCATTAAGGCTGCCGTCCAGCTGTCCGACCGCTATATCTCAGACCGCTTCCTACCGGACAAGGCTATCGACCTGATTGACGAGGCGGCTTCCCGCGTTCGCATCAGAACCTTTGCGGCTCCGCCGGATATGCAGGCGCAGGAAAAGCGGCTGGAAGAGCTTGAAAACGAAACCAAGAAAGCGGTTCTGGAAGAAAACTTCGAAAAAGCAGCAGAAATGCGCGATCAGAAAAAGAACCTGCAAAAGGAAATCGAGGATACGCGCAAGGAATGGGAAAAGCGCAGGGAAGAGAAGGTTGAAGTCGTTTCGGAAGAAGAAGTCGCCCAGATTGTTTCCCTTTGGACGGGCATTCCGGTAACGCGCATGACCGAGGATGAAGCGACAAGACTTCTTAAAATGGAGGAAATCCTCCACAGGCGCGTGGTCGGTCAGGATGAAGCCATTAAGGCGGTTTCAAGAGCTGTGAGACGCGCAAGAGCGGGGCTTAAAGATCCCAATCGTCCGATCGGCTCGTTTATCTTCCTGGGCCCAACGGGCGTTGGAAAAACCGAGCTTTGCAAGGCGCTGGGCGAAGCGCTGTTCGGGGATGAGGACAGCCTGATTCGAATCGATATGTCCGAATATATGGAGAAATTTTCTGTTTCCCGCATGATCGGATCGCCTCCGGGGTATGTCGGATACGAGGAGGGCGGACAGCTGACCGAGAAGGTCAGAGGAAA
>JAZSFI010000032.1:0-3989 GCA_045532135.1 Clostridia bacterium
GGCATGAAAACGATGCGCGTTATTGTTCCCAAAAAGTTCTCCGAAATCGTACCGTGGTTGGCAAAGATCACGTTTGCAACTGCGAGCAGGAAAAGCGGAAGCGAAGAAATAATGAAAGCGTTGACCGCCTTCTTCTTTTCAAACATCTGCTTTCTCATTTTGTCGTCGATATTTTTTCCTTCGCTTTCAAGCTTCTGAACGGTTGCCGAAAGCGTGCATGCTCTCTCCCCGCGTTCTGCGCCGTCCGCATACATCATAAAGACGTAGATGATGTAAACGGCTAAGCTCATGAGAATTCCGATGATAGGTTTTCCGACAAAGGAAACGAGCATGCTGAACAACATCATCGCAAGATGCATGCTCAGGCTTTTGATCACCATACTTTTTGTTGTATTCATGGGTATCCTCCATACAGGTTATTCAATCCACGATTTTTGAACTCTCCCGGAAAAACCGAGCATGATTTCATAGGGAATGGTATTTGAAAGCGCGGCAAGCTCAAAGGGCGTAATTCGATCATCGCCCTGCGCGCCCAGTAAAACCACTTCGCTGTTCAAATCGATTTGGCCCGCATCCGTCACGTCTGCCATCAGCATATCCATGCAGACGTTTCCGATAACCGGTGCGCGGCGCCCGTTTACAAGAAGGGAAGAACGGTTACTGAGCGTTCTTGGATATCCATCTCCGTAACCGCAGGGAACGGTCATTACGGTGGTATCGCGCGCACAGGTGAAATTCATACCATAGCCGACTTTTTCGCCTTTTTTCAGCGAAGCAATCCGAACGGGATGGGATTTCAACGTCTGGGCGGGCGTAAACACTTCGTTTTTTTCAAATCCGCCGTAGAGCGCAATTCCCGCTCTGACCATATCAAGCTGATATGCATTAAAAAACATTCCTGAGCTTGCTGATATATGGCGAATGGGTGAAAAACCATATTGTCGTACGGTTTGGCATGCAGACAAGAATATTTCAAACTGCTTTTTCGTATATTCAGGGCTGAAATCCGCGCTTGAAAAATGAGAGAAAATGCCATCCATTCGGACATTGGACATGTTTTTCCACATTAAAAGAAGCTTATTGAGAGATTCGCCTACTGAAATCCCGATGCGGTTCATGCCGGTTTCAATTTTCAGATGGGATTTTGCCGTCTTCTCCATCTTCTTTGAAACGCTTTCAAGCGTGGAAAGCATTTCAGCTGAATACAGCGAAAGCGTTAGGTCGTTTTTAACGGAAAGCGACATTTCCTCCTCATCCGAATAGCCAAGAATGAGAATATCTTTCTGAATGCCGGAATTGCGTAAGTTTACACCTTCCGAAGCGGTTGCGACAGCGAAATAATCGCACAGGTTTTCTTTTTCCAATCTTTTCGCGATCTGCACGCTTCCGTGCCCGTAAGCGTCGGCCTTGACGACAGCGAGCATTTTTACGTTCTTATCTAATTTCGAGCGAATGATTCTCGCGTTTTCTTCGATGATCCGTAAATCGGTAATCAGTTCAAGCCGTTTCAAAGCGCATCAACCTGCGATTGCGTAAGCATTTCAATGCTGTTGTTTGTGAGAACCTCAATCGCCCTTTCGGTGTCAGAAACACGGAAAATAATCAGCGCATTGAAACCGGAATTTCTGACAAATGAATACAGGTATTCAACGGAAATATCTTCTTTTTCCATGATTCTGAGGATTTCGGTAAGGCCGTTGGGTCTGTCGGGAACGCACGCCACCAGAACATCGGTTGTACGCACTGTGTAACCGGATGCGCGAAGGCGGGAAACGCCGTCTTCGGTATCGGAAACGATCATGCGTGCAATGCCGAAATTGTCGGTTTCCGCAATGGAAAGCGCGAGGAGATTCAATCCGCTTGCGCCTAAAAGCTGCGTGGCGGCGGCAAGACTGCCCTTTCGGTTTTCAAGAAAAACGGAAAGCTGTTTTATGCGGTACATGATGTTGCCTCCTTACAGTTTTCTCTTATCAATGATTCTCTTTGCTTTGCCTTCAGAGCGCGGAATGGTATGCGGAGCGACCAGTGTAATCTGGGCTTTGATGCCGACAACAGATTTGATCTTTTCGCCGATTTCCTTTTTGATCTGATCAAGACCTCCAATGGAATCGGAGAACATTTCATCCGTTACCTCCACCTGTACTTCAAGGCTGTCAGTAGACTTCACACGATCGACAATCAGCATGTAGTGCGGAGCAACGCCGCGCACGCCGACAAGCACGCTTTCAATCTGGCTCGGGAAAACATTTACGCCGCGGATAACAAGCATGTCGTCGGTTCTGCCCATAAGTCGCTCCATGCGCACGAGCGTTCTTCCGCAGGCGCACTTCTCATCGTGCAGAATGCAGATATCGTGCGTACGGTATCTGAGCATCGGCATGCCGGTCTTTGTGATGGTGGTGAAAACGAGTTCGCCTTTCTGGCCGTAAGGCAGCGGCATTTCGGTTGCGGGGTCAATGATTTCGGGAATTACGTGGTCTTCATTGACGTGCATTCCGTTTTTTTCAAGACATTCAAAGGATACGCCGGGGCCTGCAATTTCAGTAAGGCCGTAAATGTCAAGCGCGTCAACACCGAGGAGAGATTCAATCTGCTTTCTCATTTCCTCAGTCCAGGGTTCAGCGCCGAAAAAGCCGCACTTGAGCTTGAGCTTGTTTCGGTCAATCCCCATTTCACGGATGCTTTCTCCGAGATACAGGGCGTAGCTGGGTGTGCAGCAAAGGTGCGTCGTGCCCATTTCCTGCATCATCATTAACTGTCTTTGCGTGTTGCCGCTGGACATCGGAATGGTCATTGCGCCGATTTTGCTTGCGCCCTGATGCGCGCCGAGACCGCCGGTAAACAGTCCGTAGCCATAGCAAACCTGGATAATGCTGTCGCTGTTTGCATTGCCTGCGGTCAGTGTTCGAGCCATCATTTCGGTCCACACGTCAACATCATTTTGCGTGTAACCTGAGACGATGGGTTTTCCGGTTGTTCCGGAAGAGCCCTGAATACGGACGATATCCTTTTTTTCTGCAGCAAACAGACCATAAGGAAAGGTATCGCGAAGATCGGTTTTCTCAGTAAAAGGCAGATATTTAAGATCGTCAATTGTGCGGATATCTTCGGGTTTTACGCCTTTTTGGTCCATCCGCTCTCTGTACAAGGGGACGCGGTCATATTCATATTTTACAACATTTCGAAGGCGCTCATTCTGAAGAGAAATGATCTGCGCTCTGTCCATGCATTCTATTTCGGGATTCCAAATTTTGTTCATGTTCGATCAGTCCTTTTTGGGGAAATATAAAAACAATTCTATTGTATTATATCAAACAATATCGATAAAAAGCAATATGTTGGGTTAAAAAATGCACTATTTCCGGAGGTAAATCGTGATAACAATCTTTATTCGCGCCATTTTACTGTATTTACTGATGCTTTTTGCAATTCGTTTGATGGGAAAGCGGCAGCTTGGCCAGTTTGAGCCGTATGAGCTTGCAATGGCTCTCCTGATTGCAGACATTCTTGCAACGCCTATGTCAGATGTAAGTACGCCTCTTATGCATGGAATATTGCCGGTTATGGCGATGATGGGCATCCATGCTATGATTACCATCCTGTCAATAAAATCCGACAAAGCGCGTTCAATTTTGTCCGGAAAGCCGTCGATTCTGATTTCAGGCGGTGTGATTGACCGAAAGGAACTCAAGCGTCTGTCGCTAAGCGTTTCGGATCTGCTTGAAGGCATTCGGGAATTCGGCATTATGAATCCATGGGATGTCGAATGCGCAATCATGGAAGCGAATGGAACAATTACGGCTTTTGAAAAGTCTAAAAAACGTGCGCCCACATCGGAGGAATTGGGTGTGGATGTTCAAATGGAATCATTTCCCCTTGCACTGATTCTGGATGGAAAAACGCAGAAGTGGAATTTAAAGAGAAGTAAAATCACAGAAGAATCTTTAATTCATTCGCTTTCCACTTCCGGAGTTTCGTTAAAGCGGATT
>JAZSFI010000419.1:0-3272 GCA_045532135.1 Clostridia bacterium
GGTCAGCGCCAGCGCATCGGTATTGCCCGATCCCTGGCTGTACAGCCTAAGTTCGTGGTGTGTGACGAGGCGGTTTCCGCATTGGACGTATCCATTCAGAGCCAGATTATCAACCTTTTGAAGGATCTGAAGGAAACTAAAAATCTAACCTATTTGTTCATTACCCACGATCTTTCTGTTGTAAAGTACATTTCCGACCGTATCGGCGTTATGTATCTGGGCAATATCGTAGAGCTGGCGGATTCTCAGAAGCTGTTTGATCATCCGCTGCATCCCTATACTGAAGCCTTGATGAATGCCATTCCTACTACGGACGTGGATGCTGACAAGGAGATTCAGGTTTTGGAGGGCGATATTCCCAGCCCCGTAAGGCCGCCTGAGGGCTGCAAATTCCATACGAGATGCAAATATTGCACCGAGATTTGCAAGCACATGGTACCTGCATGGGAGGAAGTGGAGCCGAACCATTTCGTAGCTTGCCATCACTATCTCGGCAAAGTGGAGGAATAAGAAAAAATGTTGTTCCAGCGGCGCTATGAAAAGCAAATTGAGGGTATCAAACAGAAGAATGCAGGCGTCAAGCGTGCTGTTGATGAGGAAAACATTCAGGGGATGCTTGAGAAGAATGATACGTTGGCTATGATTCTTTCTGCGTTGATTACAATTGTTCCTGTAGCGCTTTTGTTCTTGCTTGCGATTTGCGCAGCGGGATATTACTTCATTCTCCGATAAAAAGTGACTGAAAACTGCTTCGTATCATTTTATGGTATGAGGCAGTTTTTTTACCAGACATTCGGTTGAGAGAATAGTGAGATCTGAATTTTGTCTGGGTTAACTATGCATCTGACCAATTTTTATACATCTTTAAATGCATAATTCTCAGAAAACTTTCATTTATGTATAGACTTATCGGCCATTATGTGCTATAATGATCCTGTGTAATATTGACCGGGAAGGCGGTGTACCATGAACGATAAGATTAGCGCAACGAAGCTGTTTCCTGTAGCCACTCAGGCGCCGGAGTCGGCGGAGGAGATTATCCAGTATGTCTATCAGGCGCTCAAAGCGAAGGGACATGATCCCATCATGCAGTTGGTCGGGTACATCATCTCCGGCGATCCTACTTACATTACCAGTTTCAACAATGCCAGATCCCTGATCAAGCGCGTTGAGCGCGATGAGATTCTGGAGGAGTTTGTGCGCTTTTACGTAGAGAAATACGAAAAGGGCGTATAAAGGGCGTTTCATGCGGATCATTCACCCGGCATGGTTATGCCGGGTTTTTTAGCGGAGGAAAATGTGGTAAAACGAGTGTTGGCGCTGGATGTGGGCGATAAGCGCATCGGCGTTGCGGTATCCGATCTTCTGGGCATAACTGCGCAGGGAGTGGAAACCATATTTACAAAAGGCATCGAGCGCGATCTTATGCGCGTGGATGAACTTTGTAAGTTCTATGACACCAACCGCATTCTGATCGGCGATCCGAAAAGACTGAGCGGGGAAGAGGGCGCGCAGGCGCAGAAAGCCAAGGCGTTTGCCGAAAGACTAAACGAAATGGGCTACGAAATCCGTTTTCAGGATGAACGGCTCACCTCTGTCAGCGCAGAGCGCGTTTTGATCGGCGCAGGAATCCGGCGGGATGACCGCAAAAAAGTGATTGACAAACTTGCCGCAACCTACATTCTGCAGTCCTTCATGGACGCAGGCGGCTGGGATAGAAAAGAACAAAACGCCGACGAATTCGGCGAAAGAGAGGTATTCAGACTAATGGAAGGCTACAACATGGAACAGGACAACATCGTTCAGCTGGTGGACGAAGACGGCAACGAGGTTGATTTTCAGCATCTGATGACGCTTGAACTGGACGGCAAAAACTACGTTGTGCTCGCCGCCGTCGAGCCCAGCGAAGAGTTTGGCGAGGACGAAGCGATCGTTCTTTCCATTGAACAGGACGAAGAAGGCAACGACGTCTACGCTTCCATCGAAGACGACGAAGAGCTTGAGAAGGTTTTTAACCGCTATCTTGAAATCGCGGAAAACGACGAGGAAGAATAAGTTAACGAAGACTTGTTTTGCTATTTTCGGTAAAACGTGGTATTCTGAATATTGCATTGATGGGGAAAAGTAACGGGAACCGTTTCTTTTTAAGAGAGGCTGTGCCTTGGGCTGAAAGCGCGCCAAAGAAAATCCTGTGAAGTTCGCCCCGGAGCTTCCAAACTGAAATCCTGAGTAGGTTTGGACGGAGTCATTCCCGTTACAAGAATGCGAGGCCGTATGCATATATTTGCGTGCGGTGAACCGGGTGGTACCGCGAGCAATGCTTCGCCCCTGCTTTTTCGGCAGGGGCGTTTGTATTTTTCCCGAATGGAAAGGAAGAGAAATCAAATGCAGGCAAAAGTTTTAGAAATTACCAACAGCACGCTTAACGAGCTCAAGGGCATTTCCGATTCGCAGGCGCTTGATCAGCTGCGCGTGCGCGTGCTGGGCAAAAAGGGCGAATTGACCTCTATTTTGCGCGGCATGGGTCAGGTTGATCCTGAAATGCGTCCTAAGGTCGGTCAGTGGGTAAACGAAGCCAGAGCGACCATCGAAAATGCAATCGCAGAGGCACAGAGCGCGATTGCCAAGAAAGAAAAGGAAAAGCGCCTCGAGAAGGAAGCCATCGACGTAACCCTTCCCGTCAACGAAAGAAGCGCAGGCTCCCTTCATCCGATGACCATGGTTCTGGAAGAACTTCTGGACATTTTCACCGGCATGGGCTTTGAGGCTGTCGAGGGCCCCGAGGTTGAGTATGACCACTATAACTTTGAACTTATGAATATCCCGAAGAACCATCCGGCCAGAGACGCGCAGGATACGTTCTATGTGGATGACAATATTGTTCTCAGAACCCATACGTCGCCCGTACAGGCGCGCATTATGACCACCCGCAAGCCGCCCATCCGCATAGTCTCCTTCGGCCGCGTATATCGCGCTGACGAAGCGGACGCGACGCATTCTCCGGTTTTCCATCAGCTGGAAGGCCTTGTGATTGATGAGAATATCTCCATGGGCGACCTCAAAGGCACGCTGGACACCTTTGCCCGCCGCCTGTACGGCGACGGTGTGACCACGCGCTACCGCCCGTCCTTGTTCCCGTTTACCGAGCCCTCCGCGGAAGTTGACTTAACCTGCGCCGCCTGCCGCGGCAAGGGCTGCCGCATCTGCAAGGACACCGGCTGGATTGAGGTTCTGGGGAGCGGTATGGTCAGGCCCAAGGTACTAAGGCGGAT
>JAZSFI010000273.1:0-4696 GCA_045532135.1 Clostridia bacterium
GTCATTGTTCTGTAAGCGCAGAAAATGACGTCTCGTCCGTCCTCGGATATAAACTGCCATGCGGCATAGTTGCCTTCAAACGGGCTCTCAAGGCGGGTAAACACGCCCTTTTGAAGCGTTTGGCGAAGTTCTTTCACCATATTGACCGTCTTTTGCACGCTTTCGATTTCTTCCTCTGTCAGCGTGTTCAGATCAAGCTCAAAGCCGAAGTTTCCGCCGAGGGCAACGTTTGCACGCATTTCAACGGATGTTTTTCTTCCGGTCTGATGGTTCGGGCTTGCGCTCACATGCGCGCCCATGGCGCTTGCAGGATAGACAAAACTCGTGCCGTACTGAATTTTCAGCCGCTCGACCGGATCTGTATCATCGCTCGTCCAGATCTGGGGCATATAGTACAGCATGCCCATGTCAAAGCGGCCGCCGCCGCCCGAACAGCCTTCAAACAGCACTTTCGGGAACATGGATGTAAGCGTCTCCATCACGCGGTATACGCCAAGCATGTATCTGTGCTGTGTTTCCATCTGATGATCCGCTTTTCGGCCATAGGAATAATACTCCGTCATATTGCGGTTCATATCCCACTTGACGTAGGCGATATTTGCGCTTTTCAAAACGCTTGCGACTGCTTCGATTACATAATCCTGAACCTCGCTTCTTGAAAGATCCAAAATCAGCTGCTGTCTGGCTTCCGTTCTGCTTCTGCCCTGCGCGTGCAGGCACCAGTCGGGATGCAGTCTGTAAAGGTCGCTGTCGGGCGATACCATCTCAGGTTCAAACCACAATCCGAACATCATGCCCATTGCGTTTACCTTGTCGCAAACGCCCTTGATGCCCCCGGGCAGTTTTTCCCTGTTGACCACCCAATCGCCCAAGGAACAGTTGTCGATGTTTCTCTTTCCGAACCAGCCGTCGTCCAGAACGAAAAGCTCGATGCCCAAAGACGCCGCTTTCGAAGCGATCTTTTCGATTTTCTCCTCGTTAAAGTCAAAATACGTCGCTTCCCAGTTGTTGATAAGAATGGGACGGGGCTGATCGCGCCAGAAGCCGCGCGCTATGCGGGTTCTGATGGTCTTATGGAAGCGCTGGGACATACCGTTTAAGCCCTTGTTTGAATAGACGAGCACCGCTTCGGGAGTCTGAAAGCTTTCGCCGGGCAAAAGATTAAAGCGGCAAACTTCAGGGTTCAGGCCGATGGACATGCGCGCAGAGCCAAAATTGTTGACGTCGCATTGCGCTAGGAAAGATCCCGAATAGACAAGCGACATCGCCCACACCTGACCGAAATGCTCGTTGGCTGTTTTTTCGCAAAGCGCGATAAACGGATTCTGCTCATGAGAGGACGCGCCTCTTTGGCTTTCCACACGGAAGGATGCATGCGCAACAGGCGTTCTGTTCACATATCTCTCCCTTGCCCATCCGCCGCTTAAATTGATCACGTCATAATCCGATCCGTACATCGGCATGCTGGCAGACTGCATATGTGTAAGAACGAGTTTTTCGCAGCCCTCGTTCACAATATTCACGCTTCTTGTGATAACATCCAGTTCCTCCATGAGGGTATAGGAAATTTCTGCAGCAAGGCCGGTAAGCTCGTCCTTCATTGCAATCCGAACCGTCGTCGCCTCATCGTCCGATTCCGTATAGACCATGGGAAGGCCGTCAAGCTTATTCTTGCCCTTGAAAATCTCATGCTTCACATAGGAAAGCCTGACCACATCGTCTCCGCGCGAATTGACGGCACAGATGGCCGGCGTCTGATAGTATCCGCCGCCGCGAACCGGCTCGTCATAGGGCAAGCGGCTCTGATAAAGGTCAAAGGATGCGCCGTCCTGAACCGCCTGAAGAAGATAAATCACATCTCCATCCTCAAGCCGCGCGCCCCAGTGCAGGTTTAAAAGGCCATACTCCGGATGAATGTACAGGCACAAAGATACGGTTTTTCCCTGAAGATGAATGATGTTTTTCCGATCATCAAAATGTATCGCCATAATGCCCTCCCAACAGAACAAGGCGGACGCCTTTATAGGAATCCGCCTTGAAATTCATTTATGCGCGAATGACTGCGCCGCAGGTCTTTTCGCAGGTTTTCAGAATCTTGTCCATCGCGCCGGTGATTTCGCTTTCGGTAAGCGTATGATCGGGCGAACGGAAAGAGATGGAGAACGCAAGGGACTTTTTATTTTCGCCCAGACGCTCGCCTCTGTAAATGTCAAACAGCTTGACGCCCTCGCACAGACGTCCGGCAGTCTTCTCGATGGCCATCATAACCGTGCCCGCAGGAACGGATTCGTCCATCACCAGCGCGATATCGCGGCTGACAGCGGGGAACTTAGGCAGCGGCTTGACTGCAGGAATTGCAACCGCGCAGTTCTTGAGGGCATTGACATCGATTTCGGCAACATATACGCGGCCGGAAATATCAAAGTTTTCAGCGGTGTCGGGATGGATCTCGCCCATCTGACCGAGCTTCACGCTGCCGCCGCGAAGCGTAAGCTCCGCCTTGCGGCCGGGATGATAATAATTGTCGCCGCCGGCAGTCACAAAGGGCTTTAAGCCATAAACGGCGCAAAGGCACATGACGACTTCCTTCATTTTGAAGAAATCCGCGTCCTCGCCATACATGCCGATCACAAGCGTCGGGACATGCTCGGGCAGGTCGCCTTCGTTTTTCGCGGGCATGAACACGGGAGAAATCTCCATGATTCTGGCCGCGGGATTGCCTCTTGAGATGTTCAAAGACAGCGCGTTGAGCATCGAGGGAACAAGGCTCGTTCTCATGACAGAAGTGTCTTCACCCAAGGGATTTCGGATCACAACGGGCTGCATGCGATTGTCGCTCGCTTCAAGACCAAGCTTCTCCAGCCACTTGGGCGAAATGAAGGAGAAGGTCTGAGCTTCGAAAAAGCCCATGCCAACGAGCGTCTTTTTGATACCTGCGCCGAAAGACTGCGCCTCGTTGCGCTTACCCGCCATGGTTTCGCCGCTCATGAGTGTGGAAGGAATTGCATCATAGCCATACAGACGCAGGATCTCTTCGGAAAGATCCGCTTCGCCTTCGATATCCACGCGGTATGCAGGAACGGTGCAGGTGAGCGTATCCCCGGAAAGCTCCGTATCGATGTTGAGGCTTAAAAGGATGTCCTCCATCTTCTCATTTTCAACATTCACGCCGATGCGCTTTCTGATTCTGTCGCAGCTGGCAGTAATCACGCGCTGGGGCTTGGGGTTCGGATAGTTGTCAAACGCGCCGGGCACGATTTCACCGCACTCGAGCTGTTCAACCAGCATACACGCACGGTCAAGCGCCTGCATGGCGGTTTCAGGGCAAACGCCTTTCTCAAAGCGGCCGGAGGATTCGGTGCGGATACCGAGCTTTCGCGCCGTCACGCGGTTGTTGCCGCGTTCAAAGGCCGCGCACTCAAAAAGAACGCTTAAAGTATCGTTTACGATTTCGCTCTCTTCGCCGCCCATGATGCCTGCAAGGCCGGTGGCCTTTTCTTTGTCTGCGATGACCAGCATGTCATTGGTAAGAACATGAGTCTTGCCGTCGAGCGTAGTCAGCTCTTCGCCTTCGTGGGCTCTGCGCACGACAATGGTCTGCTCGCGAACCTTGCTCAGGTCAAACGCATGCATGGGATGTCCGGTTTCAAGCATGACAAAGTTCGTGATGTCAACAATATTATTGATGGAACGGACGCCTGCACCGTGGAGATATTCTCTCATCCACTTGGGCGACGGGCCGATTTTTACATTGGTGATGATTCTGGCGCAGTAGCGGGGGCAGTTTTCCTCGTCCTCCACCCTGACGGTGGCATAATCAGAGAAAGTGCCCTTGCCGTTTTCCCTGAAGGAGATTTCAGGCATGACGAAGTGTTCGCCAAGGACGGTCGCACTTTCACGGGCAACGCCCCAGACGCTTAAACAGTCCGGACGGTTGGCGAGGATTTCGTATTCGATAACGTCGTCGCCAAGCCCCAGAAATTCGCGAACATCCGTTCCGACGGGAACGTCTTCCTTTACAAGGACAATGCCCTCGTTTCCGCAATGCGGATACAGTCCTTCAGGAATTTCAAGCTCGGGACCGGAGCAAAGCATGCCGAAGCTTTCAACGCCGCGGATCTTGCCGTGCTTGATGGTTACGCCGCCGGGAAGGGATGCGCCTTCCAGCGCGCAGAAAACGCGTGCGCCGGCATGTACGTTGGGCGCGCCGCAAACAATCTGCAAATCATTCTCTCCGCCGACATCCACCGTGCATACATGCAGATGATCGCTGTCCGGATGCATTTCACAGGTCTTTACAAGGCCGATCACAACATTGTCGAACTTGGAAGTGTTTTCCCAGCCTTCAACCGCCGTTCCGGTCATAATCATTCTCTTGGCATATTCCTCTGCCGGCATATTGATTTTGGTATATTCATTCAGCCATCTCATTGGCGCTTTCATATTTATCGTGCCTCCTTAACCGCGGAAATGCTTTAAGAACCGGATGTCGTTTTCATAGAGATAGCGCATATCCGGAACATTGTACTTGAGGTTGCAAAGGCGCTCAACGCCCATGCCGAAGGCAAAGCCGGAATATTTTTTGCTGTCAATTCCGCACATTTCGAGAACCTTGGGGTTGACCATACCGCTTCCCAGAACCTCAATCCAGCCGGTGTCCTTGCAGATGCGGCAGCCCTTGCCGCGGCAGGCGGCG
>JAZSFI010000343.1:0-8024 GCA_045532135.1 Clostridia bacterium
CTCCGCTCTTGAAAAATCCTTATCTGATGTCCGAATGACCCTTAAAAAAGTGCTCATTCTTCCGCCGGATTACACCCGCTTCCATTCGATGGCGGGCAGAATCACATGGCATCTTTACGATATGCTGAAAAACCATTGCGCCGTTGACATTATGCCTGCGCTTGGAACGCATGTCCCCGTCACCGAGAGCGAATGGAAGGCAATGTTCGGCGATATCCCCTACGACAAGATGATCGTGCACGGCTGGCGCACGGATGTTCAGAAAATCGGCGTTGTGCCCGGCGAATTTGTCAGCGAGGTTTCCGAAGGACTTGTGAGCGATGCGATCGATGTTGAAGTCAACAGGCGCCTGCTGGATCCCTCCTATGATCTCATTTTGTCCATCGGTCAGGTTGTGCCCCACGAAGTCGTCGGCATGGCAAACCGCAACAAGAACATCTTTGTCGGCTGCGGCGGCGCATCCATGGTCAACTCCTCCCATATGCTGGGCGCGTTCTACGGCATGGAACGCATCATGGGCAAGGATCATTCTCCCGTCCGCAAGGTCTTTGACTATGCGGAGGAGCATTTCTTAAAGGACATCCCGCTTTCCTATATTCTGACCGTAACCGATGCGCCCGGCGGAAATCCCCGCATGCACGGCCTGTTTATCGGACGCGAGCGCAGGTATTTTGAAGAAGCGGTCGCTCTTGCCCAGAAGGTGAACCTGACGTTTGTAGAAAAGACATTCAAAAAGGTCGTCGTGCTTCTGGACGAAGAGGAATTCAAGTCCACGTGGCTTGGAAACAAGAGCGTTTACAGAACGCGCATGGCGATTGAAGACGGCGGCGAACTTATCGTTCTCGCGCCCGGCGTAGATAAGTTCGGCGAAGATCCTTCCATTGACAAGCTGATTCGAAAGTACGGCTACTGCGGACGCGAAAACGTACTGAAGCTCGTCAAGGAGAACGAGGACATCCGCATGAATCTTTCCGCTGCCGCGCACCTCATTCACGGCTCCGGAGACGGAAGATTTTCCATTACCTACTGCACCCGCCACGTAACAAAAGAGGAAGTCGAGAGCGTATGCTTTAACTACATCCCCTACGACGAGGCGGTTAAAACCTACAATCCCGAGGTATTAAAGGACGGCTGGAACACGCTTGAAAACGGAGAAGAGATTTACTATATCTCAAATCCTGCCTTGGGTCTTTGGGCGGATCCCAAAAAGTTTTAGAGAAATCAAAAAACGCTTGCCGGTTCATCGGCAGGCGTTTTTTGATGCGAAAGCTTCTGAAATTCTTTCCGAATATCCATCAGAAGCTTCCTGTCAGAAATCCCACAACCGTTGCGCAGAATTCCCTCAGCATATAGTGAGGAAAGCTCAGAAGCGAGGTTGCCACGGGCACGGCGCAAAAATTATATCCGTCGAAGGTTTCTGCGATCTTCATGGAGCGGTAGACGTGGAAATTGTTGGTGACGATTCCGATGGAGGGATTTTCTTCCTCGATCAGCTGCAGGGAAAAGGTGATGTTTTCAAGGGTTGAGGTGGACTTGTCTTCCATGAGAATTCGGCTTTCATCAATCCCGCGCTTGGCAAGGCCGATTCGGATGCATTCGGCTTCGCTGATGCCTTCGTCCGGCCCCTGACCGCCGGAGGCGATGACAAGGGTATCCGGGTTCAGTTTGAGGTATTCTCCCGCAGCGTCAATTCGGTTTCTGAGCGCGCCGGAGGGCTGTGTTCCGTTGACTTTTGCGCCGAGAACAATGATATAATCCAGGTTCTCGGCGGGAGCCGTAAGGGCGGCTTTTAAGATAATGCCTTCAACGGTAATAAAGAATACGACGCATAGCGCTATGAAAACTCTGAAAATTACGCAAAACCGCTTTGAAAACGGAAGCGGTTTTCCGGTTTTATAGTGGTATTCAAAAATGATAAAGCGCGCAAGCAGAAAAACGCCTATCAGCGGCCAAAGAAACAAAAGCGATTGACCGAAGCGGATGAGGAAGCCGTTTAAAAGATAATAAATAAAACAAAACAGCGCGCCAAACAGAAAAAGAAAATTGATAAGGCGGCGGACAGGATGTTTTTTCATGATTTCTCCTTTAAAAGCGCCGCTCTCCCATGCGGAGGCGCGGCGCAAATTCTGTTATCTGCAAACATTGCAGGTTCCGAAGCTGCTTGTATCCTGATTGACGGACGCGCCGCGGAAATACTGCTGCACTTCGCTCAGGCTCGTCGCCTGCCTTAACGGGTGTCCCTGCGGGATGTAGATAACGCCGTAGGACTTTACATTTGAACAATTTCCGTTCGGGCGGCGGTAGGATCGCGTGCAGAGCGTAACGGTTCTGTGCATATTGCAGGAAACCGTCGGCTGCGTGCCGTTCAGGTAGTAATCTTCCGTAACCTTATAGTTGTTTGCATCCTTTTTGCAGGCTGCCGTCGGCTTCATGCCGCTTACGCCGCAGGCCTGCGCTTTCACGAGCCCGTAATCGGCATAGCTGCCTTCGATAATGGCTCTGTTCTGCGTAATGCCCGCCACCTGATGCACCTTTTTCATGACGGCGGCGAACAGAGGCGCTGCATAGCTTCCGCCGGTAGCGTTGGAGACAAGCGGCTTATAGCCGTCATGGCCGATCCATACAGCGCAGGAATAATAAGCCGTCATGCCTGCAAAGAATACGCCGCAGGCATCGGAGTTTGTGCCAGTCTTTCCGGCAACGGTGAAGTTTCCGAATTTCGCCTTTGAGCCTGTTCCGTTTGCGCCGGAGACGCAGCCGGTCAGAACGTCCACAAGCAGATAGGCCGTCGAGGGCATAAACGCCTGGCGGGAAATCTGGACGTCGCGCACATTGATGTACGGCGTTTTGTTGTCCGAATACAAAACGTGCGTAAACGCATAGCTTTCAAGATACTGACCCTTGTTTGCAACTGCGCCGAAGGCGTTGGCCATTTCGATGACGGAAATGCCCGAAGAACCCAGCGCAAGACCGGAACCGGTGGCCTGAATTCGGCTTGAGGAAATGCCCAATTTCAAAAGATAATTGACGCTGTTGGAAATGCCGACATATTCAAACAAGGCCTGCGCAGTTGAATAGTTGTGGGATTTATTGATGGCAAGGCGCATGCTTTCCGTGCCCGTATAATTGCCGCCTCCGTAGTTCGTGGGATATCCCTGTTCGCTGTCCCAGCCTTCGATGCGGATGGGCAGATTCATAACCGGCGTTCCCGGCGACCAGCCCATGTCAAATGCCGGTCCGTATACGGAAAGGGGTTTTAAGGATGAGCCGACGGGCATATTGATCTGATAGGCGCGGTTTAATTGTTTTCTTGCGGTAGGTTCGTTTCGCCCGCCCACAACCGCGACAAGCTCACCCGTGTGCCAGTCGATCACGGCGCAGGCGGCCTGCGGCTGAATGACGTCGATGTATTCGCCGTTGGACAGTGTTTTGATGTAGCGGTTTGAGGAATAGCGCATTTGGGGATAGCCGTTCCACGTGGAAATGACGTTCTGAACGGACGACTGCATCTCGGGATCCAAAGAGGTGTACACGTGATAGCCGCCGGTTCGAAGGCGCGCTTCCATCTGGGCGCGGTTGTAGGCGGTATCCTCCAGCTGCTCAACGCGCAGCATCTTTGTGACTACATCGTAAATGGCGTATTCCACATAATAGGCGTTGTCGTACATAACGGAGGCGGTAGGGCTTTTCTGAAGCACGTTCAGCGTTTCATTTTTGGCTAAATTGTATTCTGCCTGCGTGATAAACCCGCGCTCATACATTTCCTTGAGCACATAGTTTGCGCCGTCCTCCGAGACCTCGGGCGTATTTCGGATATAATAGTTGGAGCGGGGATTATAGCGCGAGGGATTTCGGATCATGCGCGCCAGCATGGCGCATTCCTTGAGGGAAAGCTCGCCTAATTCCTTTCCGAAATAATCCTGAGATGCGATTTTCACACCGTAGAGCGAGCCGCCCATGTAAACGACGTTCAGATATTCTTCAAGAATGCGCTCCTTTGCGCTTCTCACATCGCCCGAAAACAGGTTGACCAGCGTTTCTTCCAGTTCAAGCGCAAGATAGGCTTCCTGCACCTTTCTTTTAAAGGTCTGTTCGCTGGATAAAATGGTTTGCTTGACCAGCTGACAGGTGATGGTGCTGCCGCCCTGATTTTTGCCTGAGAAAACATTTCCGACAAATGCGCCGATGTAGCGCTTGACGTCCACGCCGCTGTGGGTAAAAAATCGTGCGTCTTCAATGGCGATGACCGCGTCAATCAGGTATTCGGGCAATTCGCTGAAAGAGCAGTATACGCGGTTTTCCGTGCCGCGGAAATCCGTGATTTTTTCGCCGTTTTTGTCATAAATAAACGACGTCTGCGCCTGCGAGTTGAATAGGTCCAGATCCAGCGCCGGCGCCGTGTTCACCCACGCCTTGGCAATGCCCATCACAAGACCTGAAAGCGACATGCCCGCAATCAGAACCACGATCACAAACATCTTGACCGTGGTCATGAAAACCGACAAAACAAAATTTGAATATCCGTTTCGCGGAACAAATAACGGACGTTGCTTGCTCATGATTGCCTCCGTAGATTTGACAAATTCCCATTAAACAGTATATCACACTTTTTTCGTTTTTGCTATGATAAATATTTCAAAAAACCGATATCCATTGGACGAAAAACGACTGGAAGAAGTTCACAGTCAAATTTTCTTCTGCTTCGGGCATACTATGCGTGATCCCAATTATAAGGAGGAACATGAAATGCCCACAGGAATGATTCAGTCCAAAAGCCTTTCCATTCTTCAGGATCAGCTGACCCATGAGTTTATCGCCTGCAAAAAGGCGGAACGGTATGCCGAAAGCTTTCAGGATGCATCGCTCAAGCAGCTGGCAAGCGAACTGGCCAACTGCCACAGAGTTCGCTACAACCGCTTGTTCGATTATCTGAATTCCTGGCAGTAAAGAAAGGAGGCGGCGTATGGAAAAGCATGTAATGAACGACCAGTACGGCGTGGAGGATCTTCTCGAGCAGGAAAAATATCTGATTCATGCCTACGGAACCTTTATTCCCGAGGCGACCGAACCCAAGTTAAGATGCGTTCTTACGGATAACATGAACGACTGCGCAAACGACCAGTACCGCGTGTTCACCACCATGCAGCAGAAGGGCTGGTATGCAGGACAGAACGCGGATCAGAACGTACTCACCACCGCAAAACAGAAGTTTTCCCAGATGAAGTCGGAACTGGGCGTCTGACAGCACGCAACCCGGAGGAGAAATTTCCTCCGGGTTTTGTGTTTTAAAGGAAAGGGGCTTTGCAAACAATTCAAGAAGTGATATAATATACACAGGATTACTTGCTAAAAGGAGATTGATGTCAATGGATATGTATTATAGAATCAAAGTCGCGGGTCTTGAAAGAGATTTGCCCGTTTGCCCGATTACGGATGATCTCTACATCGCCGGCTTTGTTATTTTCGGAGACGTTGAACTGACCGCCGCCTGCGCAAGAGACTTAATCAAAGTTGCGCCCGAGCACGACGTCATTATTACCGCCGAGTCCAAGGGTATCCCGCTTGCGCATGAAATGGCGCGTCAGGAAGGCACCAATAAATATCTGCTCGCCAGAAAAGCGCCCAAGCTTTACATGAAGGACGTATTTACCGTAGAGGTAGATTCCATTACCACGGATCACAAGCAGATTCTTTGCCTCGACGGAAAAGACGCCGAGTTTATGAAGGGCAAGCGCGTTTTGATCGTGGACGACGTCATTTCCACCGGCGAATCCTTAAAGGCGCTTGAAAAGCTCGTCGAAGCTGCAGGCGGAAACATCGTCGGCAAAATGGCCATTCTTGCCGAAGGCGACGCGCAGGACAGAAGCGATATCATCTATCTTGAAAAGCTTCCTCTTTTTAACAGCGACGGAACGCAGAAATAATATTTTCCTTTTGTCCCGGGAATACAGCCGCGCATGTGTTTCCGGGGCTTTTCTTGTTTTTGGGCATGCGCATAAAAGCGCGTTTTCATACGGACATAACAAACATCTGGTATGATTAAGCCAATCAGAAACGCATCAATGAAAGGCGAGAGAAATTTGATTGTTGATCTTTCCTGCCCGATCGAATTACGAAGCTATGAGCTTTTGAGCGATGATTTCGGAAACATAAGGGCATACATACGCTTGAGCAGTCTGTCGAACAAAAAAATCGTGGGCTATGCAGCCACGATTCATTGGTATAATGCTTTGACGCGCGCACAAATCACGGAAAATATCTGCGTGGATGAATGCCAAATCGAGCCGATGGGTCAGTTCAAGTTCGTTCATTCCACGCTGAACCGCGCAAAAATCGATCATGTGGAGATGTATTTCGCGCTCGTTTCCTTTGAAGACGGAACCGAATGGAAGCCCGGAAACGGCGATCTCATCGAAATCGGCGAACAGCAGCAGCTTGCAGGCGCGCGGCTCGACAGGCTTCGTGAAATTGCGGGCGAAGACGCCGTTCAGTATCCCCAGGTGCAGAAGGAATACTGGAGATGCGTTTGCGGGCGCATCAATTACCTGACGGATGATGCGTGCGTTCGCTGCAAAAGAGACAGAAACCGCGTGCTTAAACAGTTCAATCAGCGTGCGGTTATGCGAACGGAGGATGAACACAAGAAAAACCGCGCGCAGAAAAGAAAAACGCAGGCGCAAAAAAAGCGCGTCTGGCAAGGCGTTTTCTGTCTCCTGCTTGCGGCGCTTCTTTTGGCAATACTGGCGTTTGCGGGTTTCCGTCTGGGAAGAGACGGATCGGATTTCTTCAAAGACGGCACGGGAAAAGACGGATTTGAGACGCGCGACGCGCACTTTTATTCCTCCGCATATTCCTTTTCGAACATATCCTCTCTGTAGTCCGCCCTGCGATGGGGACAGCCCATGCGCGGACACATCATGCAGTTGGCGTAATGCTTGTCGGATTCAAACCAGATGCCTGAGCCGGACTTGACCGGAATCATCAAAAACGTGTCCGTGAGCGTTACGCCGCATTCTTCTTCGACGTTTTTCAGAAGATCAAACAGCGGTCTTTGGCTGCTGATGGGAAAATCCGACAGCGAACCCGGATTCATGGAATTAAGCGCGCTTACACCCAGGCGCGCTTTTACTTCTTCAAAGCCCGCGGACATTGCTTTTTTGAGCGCAAGTTCGCAGATGCCGTGCGCCCAGAAGCTGTACAGAGAATCATCATATTGATTGGCACGGTCATAGGCCTTCCGTCCGCTGGTGGCAACGTAAGGATAGACCTTTTTTACGTCCTTGATGTTTACAGCCAGAATGCGGCTTTCAAATGTCTGATCGCCGATAACCACCTTGCGGCCGTCGTTTGCAATGATTTCTTCTTCGCCAAAGTACATGGCGGGGCTCAGAAGCGGAACAATTTCATTGTAAACATCCAGAAATTCCTCATAATCGTCCTCAAGTACATGAAGATGTTCAGCGCTCTCTTCAGGCGTAATTTCAAAGGGGATGTTTTTAAGCGTGTGTCGGATCATCATTTTCACCTCGATCAATCTTGAAGCGCTATTGTAGCATAATCTGAAATCCGGTTCGTTTCATACTGAATCCATGCGTCCTGCGGACGGTTTTTGCCCTTGGGATTGTACCACAGAAAATCAATGCCCGCTTTTTCGGCGGCGCGCATGTCGCTGGTTAGGCTGTCGCCGATCATGAGCGCATCTTTTGCGTCAATACCGCCCAGCTTCTCAAGCGCGATCAGAAGCATTTCGGGCCGCGGCTTTGAAAACCCAACTTCCTCCGAAATCACAATCTCCGAAAAGAACGGCCGAAGAGAGCAGCTTTCCATGCGCGGACGCTGTATGGTGGCGATTCCGTTTGTAACAATTGCAATCGGAAGACAGGCGGAAATCTCTTTGACCGCGTCATATGCGCCCGCAAGCTCATCGTGCTGCATGGAAAGCGCATGCTCATAATACTGCGCAACTTCGTCTGCCGAAAACGCACACGGATGAAGCGTAAGAAAGTCGGAAAAACGCCGGATGC
>JAZSFI010000010.1:0-4425 GCA_045532135.1 Clostridia bacterium
GATGTGCACATGCGAAGCAACCGAAAACGCAATCTGCTCTTTATCCTCATCATCAGCGTCACCATTTCGCTTCTTCTGAGCGTTTCTTCCATCCTGAACATCGTTTCCTTCCGAAACACCTATGTGGAAGCGACCGCCTCCAGCAGCGCGATTGTCGCCAGCGGCACAGTCAACAAGATTGAGTACACGCTCAAATACGGAAAATCGCTCGACAATTATTACGGCATTGAGGAGTTGTTTGAGGAGCTGCAGTCCCTCTACGGCTATCTCAACATGACCTATATCGTTAATGATGCGGGCAAAGTGATGTATAAAAGCCAGTTCGTCCAAAACGCCTCCACGCCCGGCGAACTGACCGATTATACTGCGCTTGCGCTTGAAACGGGCGAAAACCAGATCTGGCTCGAAGGCGAAACCCAGCAGATGCTTCTGCCGATTCAGGACCGCGCGGGAAACGCCATTGCAGCGCTGGGTCTGAGCTATGATGTCAACATGCTGGACGAAACCATCAAGACCTATGTGGACGATTCGGTTTTGTATACTGCAATCGCCATCGGTTTTGGCATTTGCATGCTCGTGCTTCTGTTCTTCCTGATCCGTCATGGCTTCAATTATAAACCGCTTTTGCTCATTGTTATTGCGGTTGTTGTAACGGCGAACATCGTTTTCGGCGTTACGGCCTATAAAGTCTTCTCAAATGGCTATCTCGCCCTTACGCACCACACTTCCGACATCTTCTATCAGAAGATCCGAAGCGATGTGGATTCCGTCATTTCCCAGGGCGTGAACTACGATGACCTTGAGGGCATGGATCAATATTTTGACGATCTTGTTTCAAGAACGCAGGAGCTGTCCGACATTCGCCTCACTTCGGGCGGCGCAAATCTTGAAAACAGCGATTTCGTAAATGCATACCCCCTTACGAGCGACGCCGCCGGAAACGAGACGAGCCTTGTAATTGAAGTTTCCCAGAAATACGTCGAGGGCAAAATTACAACCATCTTAATCGAGATCGTTGTTTCCATCATCACCGCCCTTATGATTGCCGCGGAAGTCATCATCTTCATCCTGGCCGCGCTTACCTCCAAGGAAAAGGTCAGCCGCTTAAAATCGAAGGCCGTTCAAAAGGAAGACGACAAGTGCTATCAGCCCGAGGGTATTGTCCGCGGCCTTTCGTTCTTCTTCTCGATGTTCCGCTATATGGCCATGGCGTTCGTATCATTGGTCATCATAGACATCTATGAGCCTGTAACCCTCTTTGGAATCACCCTTCCGTACGAATTGGTCATCTCCCTGCCGCTGACGGCGCAAATGGTCACTTCCATGCTCGGAAGCTACATTAGCGGCAAGATTTCCGACCGCTCCGGCTGGAAGGTTGCAGCCTGCGTCGGTATTCTCCTGATGGCTGCCGGAAGCGTATTCAGCGCGCTTTCGAAGGCCCCCCTGTTCTTCATCGGAAGTCAGCTGATCTTCGGTCTCGGCCTCGGCATCGGAAAGACAGCCATGGACCTGTACGCCGTCATGGTTTCCTCCGAAGAAAAGATGGAAGACTACACCTCAAACGCAAACGCCTCCTGCATCGTCGGCCTTTCCTGCGCTTCCGCCATCGGCGCGATCATTGCCGGCGCGCTCGGCTATTCCGGCGCGTATCTGGTCATGGCCGCCATGGGCATTCTGGTAACGCTGCTTGTTGTTATCTTTGGTCAGAACGTGCATGGAACGGCGGAAACTCCCGAAGACAAAGAAGCCCCCAAGACCCGCAAAAAGGGCGCGTTCGACCTTCGCTTCATCTCCTATATTCTCTTCCTCGTATTCCCGTATTACTTTGTCATCATGTTCGTTGACTACCTGTTCCCGGTCTTTGCCAATACGCAGGGCGTAACGACTTCCCAGATCGGTTACGTCTTCCTGGCCTACGGCGTAGCGACCTCCTATATCGGAACGTTTTTGTGCAGAGTGCTTACCAAGAAGGTTCGAACCGTGCTGCTCATGAGCGCGCTTGTGCTTGCGCTTGCGGCGGGACTTGGCGTGTTCTCCGTTTACAACAACATCGCCCTCGCCATTGCCATGGTGCTTCTGATCGCCCTTTGCGACGGCATCATGCCTTCTCTCCAGTTCAAGCTCGTTTATAATCTGCCCACCACACAGAAAATCGGCTTCAGCCGTGCGCTCGGCATCGAAGGCTTCTTCACCGGCGCGATTTCCGCCGTTGCGCCCATGGTATTCTCCTTTGTTATGACCAAGGGCAATTTCGGCTTCATGATCGCCTCCGGCGTTGTCGCGGTCTGCGCCTTCCTGTTTGGCGGAATCAACGTAAAGGCCGACAAAGGAGGTTCTTTGGATGCGTAAGATGTTCCGTTTACTCAGCATGCTTCTGGCGTTCGTCATGGCGTTTGGCTGTGTCTCGATTGCGGAAAGCGAAAAGAAAATCGTGCTCGGCTATTGCGAAAGCGATCCGTACGTCGAGTTTGACACCCAGCTGTATTACCTGCTTCTCGGTATGGAGGAGTACGCGCTCATCTCGGGCGTGTCCGATAAGATCGAAAGCGACATGACGGCAGCGGAAATGTGGTCGATCGTTCAGAATATCAACGATCCCGCATGGAAAATCAGCTTTTCGGAGGAAGTGTATATTTCCCTCATCGACCAGACCTATTCCTCCCTTTCGGAAGAGGATCAGTCCGCGCTCATTGACGGCATGATCAGGGAAAACGGCGTAAACCTCATGCTCACCATGGGCACCAGCGCGGGCCTTGCCATCGCCGCGCTTGAAAGCGGCATTCCGCTGGTAAACTTCGTTGCCGCAGACCCCTTCAAGTCCGGCATCGTAAACAACACCGCCACAAGCGAAGTTGAAAACCGCTGGGCGCATGTGGACGTGGACGCGTTCGGCCGCACCATTCAGGTCATGGACGACATCTTTGATCCGTCCTCCGTCGGCGTTGTCTATGCCAATAACGATGAAGCCTACATCTATTCCGGCGCGGACGTTCTGGACGAATTCTGCGCGGAACACGAAATCGCCGTACACAAACAGTTTGTCGAAGATGAATTTGACGACGACATGTACGACAATTACGTTCAGGAAATGCACGACGCGCACGCCGCTTTGGCGGACAAAATCGACGTCTACATCCTGACCACGTCCCTTCTGGATATGGAAGACTTCGAATACGTGCTGTCGCCCCTGTTTGATGCAGGCGTTCCGGTCTATTCCATCAACAGCTCCTACGACGTGGAGTGCGGCGCGCTTCTGGCAGCGGAAGCCTCCGACTTCCCGAACATCGGCCGTTTCGGCGCGGACACCATCCGCCGCTACATCGAAGGCGCGCCTCTTGAGACGCTGCCCCAGATCTATCAGACCGCGCCCTTCCTCGTTATCAACTATGACACCGCCCGCAAGATCGGCTATAAGCCCACCTTTGAAATGCTTCTCTCCGCAAGCAAAATCTACGCTTCCTCGGAAGAAGCCGAGTAAAAACGGAAATATCCAAAAAACATCGGGACGGGGATTCCGCTTTCCTGCAATAAAAGAACTGTGCGGTTCTTTCATTGGGAGACGCTTTCCCCGTCCCGGTATTTTTTTGCTATTCGGCTTTTGCGCTGAGCCTCGGCGTGTGTACGCCTTCGCCTGCCGTCAGCGCATCCATGAGAGTATCGATGATTTCTCTTCCCGGCATCAGATAATGGCTTCCGACAACCACAGCCGGAACATATTGCTCCTCCTCGGGAATTTCATAATCCGCATAATAACCGGAAATCACCCGTTCCATTTCGGGATCATTTTTGTTAAGGCAAATAAGCTTCACTTCGCTCGTTTCGCCGGAAGGCAAGGTGATTTTTTCGGGCAGCCCCGCCATCAGCGGCTCCAGCTGCGCGCAGTAAGGGCAGTAGTCCTTGTAGAAATAATACACAAGGCTGTCGCCCGGGAAAATCTCTTCTCCAAGCGCCGCGTTGCTTTCAGGCACATAAGGCGCAGGCGTGACCACCGGCGCGGGCGTGGGCTTCATCTGCGGAAGCACCCGATATACCACCTTCGTCTTAATGGCAGGCCAGATGCGCGGCATCACGCGCCAGCCAAGCAAAAAGAAAATGCAAAACGCCAGAATCAGCGCAAGAAACCGAATATATTTCTTCATCGTAATCCCTTCTCCGTTTGAAATTTCAACGGATCCAACCGTTTTCCAACAATCATTATAGCGAAATTCGAGGGAAAAGACAAGCAGCAGCCGAAATTTCGTTAAACCGTCCGCCGGAAATAACATGCATTCCTCGAAATTGCGGCAAAGATTGGATTTTATCTTTTACTGCGCTTGCGCTACGAAGGTTTGCGGGAGGCGAAAAGCCTCCCCTACGGTGGTGATGCGGCGTGGGATTTCTGCAGAACGATGGGGTTTCGCTGTAGGGGACGGGTTTCCCGTCCCG
>JAZSFI010000474.1:0-3390 GCA_045532135.1 Clostridia bacterium
TACTGCGCCTGCGCATGCCACAATTCATGATACTTGCCCTTTTCATCTGCTACCAGCTCTGCGTGCGTTCCATGCTGAACGACAGCGCCCTCATGGAACACGGCAATCTCATCGCAGAATTTGCAGGAGGACAGGCGGTGAGAGATGTAGATGACCGTTTTATCTCCGGCGATCTGGTCAAATTTGGAGTAGATCTCCGCTTCCGCAATCGGGTCAAGCGCGGCAGTCGGCTCGTCGAGGATGATAAACGGCGCATCCTTGTACAGAGCGCGGGCGATGGCGATCTTCTGGGCTTCGCCGCCCGAAACATCTATACCCTCTTTATCATAGCCTTTGTAGAGATAGGTGTCCAAGCCGTCCTTCATTCCGGACAGCCGCTCCGAAAATCCTGCTTTGTCGAGGCAATCTTGCGCAAGTTCCCTGTTATACGCCACTTTGGATGCTACATTCTCGCCGAGCTTCAGCGCAAACAGATTGAAATCCTGAAATACAACGCAAAAGATATCCATGTATTCGCGGTAATTGTACTTGCGGATGTCAATGCCGTTTAAGAGAATCTCGCCCTCGGTCGGGTCATACAGGCGGCACAGGAGCTTAATAAAGGTAGTCTTGCCGCTTCCGTTCATGCCCACGACAGCCAGCCGCTTTCCGACTTCAAACTTCATATTCACATTCCGGAGCGCATAATTGTCGCTGCCCGGATATTTGAAAGAGACATTCCTGAATTCCACCTGATATTTCCGGTCGCGGCGCTTTTCAACCGTAAGGCTGCCCTGATACATGTTGTTGGGCAGATCCAGGTATTCAAAGGTCAGATTCAAAAAGGGCGTATTGTTCCGCATCTTGCCGATGGCCGAAATCAGGTTCGACATGCCGCCCGATACCTTCGTGATCGACGCGACATACTGCGTAACCATGCCAAGCCCGAACGCGCCGGCCAGCGCCTTGATGCATACGAATCCATACACAACGCCAGTGAATATCACCGATACTGCTGCACCCGCCGCGCTGAACAGTCCCATCGGTCCTCTTGCGAGATGAGCGAAGAATCCCTTGGAGCAAAAGGTGGTTTCCTTATCATGTGTGTATCGGTCGCAGATTCTGTCCTGCCGGTACATTCTCACGTCGGCGGCCAGCTCATTGTCATAGCCTAAGAAACCGAAATAACCAAAGAATCGGTTTCCAAACCGATGAGAATCAGCGTACTTTGCATAATAGCTGTCTGATTTGTTATCGAGGACCGGCGCAAAAAGCGTAATGGCCAGCATCAGAAGCACCACGCCCAGAACAACCCACGGATTATTCAGCACAATCAAAGCGCCCGCACCGTCAGGAACCTTCATGACGAACAGAGAGATAGTGAGTGCCAGTCCGCCAAGGATCGTCAGCACAGAGGAACAGAATGTTTCGCACGTCCAAAGGACCTGATAAAGTCCCCAGCCGCCGCTGTTCATATTCTGCCAGAGGGTGGACTGAAGCTCGGCGGTATGCGTATTATCGAGACTGACAAAGTCCATATCCAGCATCTTCTCCGTAAAAATGTGCCTGACTTTCAGCCAGAGTCCCGCATCCTGCGTTGCCTGCCATTGATTGAGCAGCGCAGTGCCCAGTGCAATCACCGCGGCAGACGCCAGCGCAATAAGCACCAGCATCTGAAGCCGCTTCACATCGCAGCTCCCGGCCAGTTCGTCGATAATGAGCGCAGAAAGGTAAATACCAGCATACGGGGTCAGCGCTTTCCAGATCGTATGCAGCAGCCGGGATAGAATCATCTGCGGATACCGATGACAGAAAACCTTGAACGCCCGGATATTGACGTTCAACACTTCTCTCCATGAGATCTGCTTCTCAGTCTTCATCATGCTCATCCGCTCCTTCCCTGTAGTATTTGCTCTGAACCTCGAAGAGCTCCGCGTATTTGCCGCCCTTTGCCAGCAGTTCCTCATGCGTTCCCTCTTCGCCGATCCCGCCGTCCATAATCATGATGATCCGGTCGCAGAAGCGCGTGCTTGCAAGGCGGTGCGAAATGTAGATCGACGATTTTCCGCCGGTCATCTCATTATATTTCTGATACATTTCAGATTCTGCAATGGGATCGAGCGCAGCCGTCGGCTCGTCCAGCACGATAAAGGGCGCATCCTTATACAGCGCGCGGGCTAGCATCAGGCGCTGCGTCTCGCCGCCGGAAAGAAGGATCGCGTCTTCATAGACCTCGCGGTTGAGATAGGTTTCATATCCGTCCTTCAGCGATTCAATCTTGCCGGTCAGCCCGGCTTTTTCTGCACATCCCTTTACGCGCTCCATGTCGATTCCCTCGCTGTCCTGCGCAACATTGGCGGCAATCGTTCCGGCCAGCAGCGAGAAATTCTGGAACACTGCCGAGAACATCGTATAATAATCCCTGCGGTTATACTCCCTGATATCCCGTCCGTCCAGCAGCACGCGCCCCTTGGTGGGATCAAGGAAGCCGCAGATCAGTTTGATGAGCGTGGTCTTGCCCGCGCCGTTGAGGCCCACCACCGCCAGCTTCTCGCCCGGATGAAGGGTGAGATTGATGTTTGTGAGCGTGTCTTTATCGGCCTCGGGATAACGGAAGGATACATTTTCCAGTCGGATTTCATATTTTCGGTTCTGTTCCGGCTCGATGTGCGCGCCGCCTTCAAACAGGAATGGCTCACTGTATTCCAGACACTCGCGGACGGTGGAAATGTCCAGCGACTGCTTATGGAGCGTATTGAAGCCGCCGAGGATT
This sequence comes from Clostridia bacterium, assembly GCA_045532135.1. Classification (GTDB taxonomy): domain Bacteria; phylum Bacillota; class Clostridia; order Christensenellales; family Aristaeellaceae; genus SFHK01. Next base: position 2,753 of record JAZSFI010000474.1, read on the forward strand.
CCCGTCACCCATGCCGCAAAGCCGCCGATCGCGCTGAAAAACAGCAAAAATTCCGCAACCCCGATTTCGCCTCCAATCACGAGGCCGATCAGATAGGCGTAGGCAATGGCATTTCTGAGAAATGTAAGCACCAGATCGACAACCCTCGCCCAGAGATGCGCGCCTTCCGCCTTCCTCTGAAATGCGGTATATGCATCCAGCGCCTTGTCAAACAGTTCTTCCAGCCACGGGCGCAGACCAAAAATTCGGATATCCTTTGCTACCGTCAGATTGCCCGCGCGGCGCGAAAGATAAGACATCTTATTCTCCAAATCCGCTTCCTCATCGCGATGGCGGTATCTCCATTCGTTAGCCCGGTTTCCGACATAGTAGCTGATGATCGCCGTAAGCAGAATGACCACAATCAGAAGCGGCTGAACCGAGGACATCAGGACGGTATAAAACGCAAAGCCCAGAATGTTCGTCGTGAGATCGGTAAGCGTGTTCCAGACCGCTTCGGTCGCCGCCCGGTTATTGCTGACCGATTCCTGTGCTTTCGCCGTCAGCTTTTTGAACTTCTCGTCAAAGAGATTCGGATAAGAAGTCGTGATTGCCTTTTTGTTGGGCCGCGCAATGGTCTCGCTCCGAACTGGAACCCT
>JAZSFI010000550.1:0-1897 GCA_045532135.1 Clostridia bacterium
CGTCAGATCTTCTATATGCAAATCAGAAAACACCAGAAACCGAATCATGCTTAATCCTCTTTGTCAACCGCCTGCTTTTGAAGTTCTTTAAGAAACGCCTTGTTGTCTTCGTCATTCTCCGGAAGTTCCACATCATCTATCTGAATTCCGCGGAATTCGGCGCCATCGGTGTTTACGCATTTCATACAGTTATCGCATTTTTTGTTCGGGTCAAGATCGCACATCTCGCAATCCCCGCAGCCGGTGCACTCTTTAAATTCGTCCAGCACACACATTTTCGCCATCGCACTATCCCTCCGGATGCTTAAATTACATCCATTATACGCCGAAAATGCAAAAAGCACAAGAGATAAAACAGCTGTCCGATCGCAATCGAACAGCTGTTCTTTTATACCGCGTAGGTCAGTCCGACAGGCATCATGCCGTTTCCGGCAACTTCCGCGCTTGAACGAAGGCCTGCTTCGATGCTGATTGTGAAAACGAGCATGGTAAGGCAAACGATGATGATCGCGAGCAGAAGGCGCTTCATATTGACCGCGCGAACGCTCCTCATTACAAATCTTCTGGATGTTTGTTTTCTGTATACCATCGTATCGCCGCCTTTCGGTGTGTTTTTTAACTGTTTGCATTATAACAGAACATATGTTCGATGTCAAGCATTTTGGAGAATTTTTTTCAAAAACTCCCCTACGCCGTTTTCCATTTTATCAGAAGAACGCCTGCGATCATCAAAATCACGCCAAAAATCTTCTGCGGCGTAAATGCAATCTTTTCGCTCCCCAGAATTCCGAAAGCGTCAATGAGCGCAGCAACAAGGAGCTGAGAAATCAAAATAACCGAAATTCCTGTTGTAGGATTTAAATTGTTGATCGCAACCATGACAGTCACCGTTATCACAAGCCCCAGCGCGCCGCCAAACAAATATACCGGCTGCACGTTTTTAATGAGCGCAAAATTCCCTTTCCCAAAGATCAAAACAGCGATCAAAGAAAGCGCACACGCCGTTCCCTGAACAAAAGCATTGGATTCCATCAGACCGATCTTATCCGAAAGGCGCGTGTTCATAACGCCTTGCAGGCTCATGGCCGCGCCGGAAACAATAGCGGTTATTATGCCGAATATCATTTTACTTCACCTCAAAACGATTCTCCCCCATTTCCATACTATTTATACGCAAGAAAAAACGTCCGCCGAATCTTAGGCGAACGTTTTGTTTTACGGTATAATCAATTAAAGTTCTTCAGCATCTCCATAAGCGCGATCTTTCCGTGCGTATAGGTAAGCCCGCCCTGAAGATACGCGATGTACGGCGGTCTTATGGGCGCGTCGGCAGACAGTTCGATGGACGCGCCGGATACGAATGTTCCGGCTGCCATGATGACCTTGTCCTGATAGCCGGGCATCGCCCAAGGCTCCGGAACGGCTTCGGAATCGACCGGGGAATTTAACTGAATGTTCTGAACGAATTGAATCAGCTTTTCTTTGTTTTCAAACTTGATGGCCTGGATGATGTCGTTTCTCGGATCATTATATCCGGGATGCACCTGATAGCCCAGAAGCTCAAATACGCGTGAAAACAGCGTCGATACTCTAAGCGCCTGACAAACGATGTGCGGCGCAAGGAACAATCCCTGATAAAACGGCTGGTAACTTGCGGCATAGCTTCCAACCTCTGCTCCGATGCCGGGCGAAGTCAAACGATAGCTGACCAGCTCCACGCATTCCTTTTTGCCTGCGATGTAGCCGCCGGTAGGCGCAATTCCGCCGCCCGGATTCTTGATGAGCGAGCCTGCCATAATATCGGCGCGGGGCTCTTGCGCTCCCGTAAATTCGCCGTAGCAGTTATCCACCATAACAAAAGCGTCCGGCTTCTTTTGATGGATTTTGTCGATCATTT
>JAZSFI010000185.1:0-4928 GCA_045532135.1 Clostridia bacterium
TCGCCCCTCAGATACAGGCTTGCATTGATGCCCGCATACAGTCCCTGCGCGGCAGCCTCCTCATAGCCGGACGTGCCGTTGATCTGGCCGGCAAAATAAAGGCCGTCGATGCTGCGCGCCTTGAAATGGTGATCAAGCTGCAAAGGATCGATGCAGTCGTACTCGATGGCATAGGCAAGGCGCATAAGCTCGGCATGCTCCATACCGGGCACAGAGTGATACATTTCCCTTTGAACATCCTCGGGAAGCGAGCTGGACATACCCTGCACATACCATTCGACCGTATCAAGGCCTTCAGGTTCAATAAACAGAGGATGTCTGTCCTTATCGGCAAAACGCACAACCTTATCTTCAATCGACGGGCAGTATCTTGCGCCCGTTCCCTTGATGGATCCGGAATACATGGGCGACAGATGAAGGTTATTTAGAATAATTTCATGCGTGCGTTCGGTTGTATAGGTAAGATAGCATATCGCGCGGTTTGTAAGCCCCTTCGCATCCGTCAGAAAGGAAAACGGCACAATGGGATCGTCGCCGTACTGCGGGGTCATCTTTGAAAAATCCAGCGTTCTCACGTCCACGCGCGCAGGCGTTCCGGTCTTGAATCTTCGGATTTCAAAGCCGTTGTCCATAAGGCTCTGCGTAAGCCCCGTTGCCGCGACCAAGCCCTGCGGACCGCCCTCCCATGAATGCTGCCCGATGATGATGCGGCTTTTTAAATACACGCCCGTGCACAAAACCGCCGCGCCGCAGAATATTTTCGAGCCCGTAGCCGTTTCAATGCCCTTGAGCGATCCGTTTTCGACGATCAGTTTCGTGACCTCACCCTGACGAAGGATGAGGTTTTCCTGTTTTTCGACGGCGTCCCGCATGCGCTTTTTGTAGGCAGCTTTGTCCGCCTGCGCGCGCAGAGAATAAACGGCCGGGCCTTTTCCGGTATTGAGCATGCGCGACTGGATAAACGTGTCGTCGATCGCCTTGCCCATTTCGCCGCCCAGCGCGTCCACTTCGCGGACAAGGTGTCCCTTTGCCGTTCCGCCGATGGCAGGATTGCAGGGCATCAGCGCAACAGAATCCAGATTCAGCGTCAGAAGCAGCGTTTTGCGCCCCATGCGCGCACCGGCCAATGCAGCTTCACAGCCCGCGTGACCCGCACCCACAACGATCAGATCAAAATATTCATTCGTCAAGTTCCATACTTCCTTCCGGATTTCAGCGATACTGGCTCATATACAAATCGTGATAGAATCCGTTTTTCTTTATCAGTTCTTCATGCGTTCCGATCTCCATGATCTTTCCGTCCTTCATGGCGACAATCTTGTCGGCGGACCGGATGGTGGACAAACGATGCGCGACGATAAAGCTTGTGCGCCCGGCGCAAAGATGTGCAAACGCATCCTGAATGCGCATTTCGGTGCGCGTGTCGATGGAGCTGGTGGCTTCATCCAGAATCAGCATTTTGGGGTCTCTGAGCATTACGCGCGCAATGCACAAAAGCTGCCTCTGCCCCTGGGAAAGCCCGCCGCCGTCTTCGGACAAAACGGTTTCGTATCCATTGGGTAAACGCGTGATGAAGCCGTGGGCGCGCGCCTGTTTGGCGGCCTCAACAGCCATTTCATCTGTCGCTGCGGGGTTGGCATATTTGAGGTTTTCCATCACCGTGCCCGCGCGAAGCCATGTGTCCTGAAGCACCATTCCGAACAGGGATCTCAAATCGCTTCTCGTGTAATCGGCTTGAGGAACGCCGTCGATCAAAATTTCACCCGCATTCGGCTCGTAAAAACGCATCAGAAGATTGATCAGCGTCGTCTTTCCGCAGCCGGTCGGTCCTACGATGGCAATTTTCTGCCCGGGCAAAGCCGTCAGATTAAGGTTTTCAATCAGCGGCTTCTCAGGATCGTAAGAAAAAGAAAGGTTTTTAAACTCGATTCTGCCCTTGGCCTTGGTAAGATCCGCCTTGGTGCCTTCTTCCTTTTCAAGTTCCTCGCCGTCGATAAACTCAAACACGCGCGCAGCGCACGCAAGCGCGTTCTGGAATTCCGCAACAACGAAGGAAATTTCATTAAACGGCTTTGTGTACTGACTGGCATAGCTCAAAAAACACGTAAGATCGCCGATGGAAAGCGCCCCCACGCCGAACACGCTCATGAGAGAGACGCACACCGCGACCAGCGCGTACACGATGGAATTGACAAAACGGGTGGATGGGTTTGTGATGGAAGAAAAGAAAATGGCGCGAAGCGAACATTTTTCAAGGCGCTCGTTGGCGGAATTGAATTTTTGCACCATATCCTGTTCCCTTGAAAACATCTGAACCGTGCGCATACCGCCGATGGTTTCATCGACAATGCGCGTAACTTCGCTTCTTTCCTTCGCCTGTGCGCGGAACATGGAATATGTGCGTCCGGCGACAAAGCCCGAAACCACAAACGATAAAGGCGTAACAATCACAACCGCAAGCGCGATCCAGCCGTTGAGAATCATCATGAAAACAAGCGTTGCGACAATGGTGATCGCGCCCGTGAACACCTGCGTAAGCCCCATCAAAACGCCGTCCGACAAATGATCCACGTCGGTTATAACTCTGGAAAGCGTGTCGCCGACCGGCTGGCTGTCGATGGTTCTGACCTTGAGCCGGCCGATCTTCCGAAAAGCGGCGATTCTGATATCTCTGGCCGTATCAAAAGACAGGCGGTTGTTTACGATGCTTAAAAGCCACTGAAACAGCGCAAGCAGCGCTGCGCAGGCGGAAATTTTTATAAGAATACCGCCGATGCCTGCAAGATCGACCTCTCCCTTGCCAAGCGCAAGGTCGACGGCCTGACCGGTGAGAACCGGGATGTACAAAGTGAGCGCAACGGTCACAAGCGCGAAAAGCAGGGAAAGCACAACCAGATACCTTGCCTTTCCCAGATATTTCAAAAGGGTTTTGAGCGTTTTCATATTCTTAAACATACGCTTCACCCTCCGGGAACTGACTGAAATAGATTTCGCGGTAAAGGTCGCTTGCTTCCATGAGCGTTTCATGCGTGCCCATAGCCTTTACATTTCCTTCCTCCATAACGAGGATCTTGTCCGCATGGCGCACGGAAGAAGCGCGCTGTGAAATGATAAACACGGTGCTTTCGCCCTGCATATTTCGAATGGCAGCGCGAAGGCGAGCGTCTGTGGCAAAGTCAAGCGCGGATGCGCTGTCGTCCAGAATCAGGATCTCCGGCTTTCGAATGAGGGCGCGCGCAATGGCGACGCGCTGTTTCTGGCCGCCCGAAAGCGCGCGGCCGCCCTGACCGACCGGCGCATCCAGCCCGTCTGTCTTGGCTTTTACGATATCAAGCCCCTGTGCGTTTTCAAGCGCCGAAAGAATCTCTTTTTCTCCGGCATCCGTCTTGCCCCAGCGGATGTTTTCGGAAATCGTGCCGGAGAAAAGCAGCGTTTTCTGCTCGACAACGCCCGTGTGCTTTCGTATGTCCTTGGACGAAAGCGCGGTAACGTCCTTTCCGTACATTGAAATTTTTCCCTCGGTTGCGTCATAAAAACGCGTAATCAGCTGAACAATCGTGCTTTTGCCTGAGCCCGTAGGCCCCACAATTCCGATTGTCTCGCCCTTTTTGGCCTCAAAGCTCACATCCTTAATGGAAGGTGCGCCTGCGCCGGGATACGTAAAGGTAACGGATTCAAATCTGACAACCGTGTCGTTATCATTAAAAGGCACGCGGCCGTTTTCATCGCCCGGCGCGTTTTCGTCGATCTCGATCACCGCCTGTACGCGTCCGAAGCACGCCATGGCCTTTGTGATGGACACGATGAGATTGGCAAATTTGATAAGCTCAACCAGAATCTGCGACATGTAATTGACCAGCGCAACCAATTCGCCCTGGGTTATGATTCCGCCGTCCACGCGCAGCGCGCCCGTATGGATAAGAAACACCATCGCAAGGTTTACAACCACGCACGTGAGCGGACCGGTCAGCGCGCTCACATGCCCCGCGCGGCGTTTTCTGTCGGAAAGCAATTCCGCCTGGCTTGTAAACCGCTCGTTTTCTTCGTTTTCACGGCCGAATGCGCGAATGACGCGCGCGCCGGTCAGATTTTCGCGCGTAATGCCCATGGCGACATCCATCGCCTGCTGCGCGCGCTTAAAAAGCGGAAGCGACCACGCCATCACTCCGAATACCACAGCGCCCAGAACCGGAATGGCAACGGCGAAAATCCACGCAGAACCCGCATCCACAAAAAACGCCATGACCATTGCGCCGAACACAACAAAAGGCGAACGCAGAAGAAGCCTGAGCGTCAGATTTATGCCGTTTTGCACCTGATCCACATCGCCGGTCAGGCGCTGAGTAAGCGCGGCAACGCCGTTTTTGTCCAGCTGCCGGGCGGACAAACGCGTAACCTTTTCAAACAAAGTCTGGCGGATTTTGGCGGATGTTCCGACCGCAGCGCGCGCGGCAAAATACTGGGCGGTAATGGAAAATGCAAGCCCGACAACGCCCAACAGGAGCAAAACGCCGCCCATTTTCCAGATATGCGAAGTATTTGCAAGGCGAATGCCTTTGTCGATCATCGATGCGATGACAAGCGGAACAAACAGCTCGAACGTGGCTTCAAAAAGCTTGAAAAGCGGGCCCAAAACGCTTTCCTTCAGGTAGCCGCGCATGTATCTAATGAGTTTTATAAGCATATTGCGTGTCTCCGTTTATTCGTAATAGCCCGTGTGCAAAAGAAGGTCGTTTGCAACCGGCGTGTAGAAAAGCCGTTTGATTTCATCGTATTCCCGCGTTTTTCCGAGAATCCACATCAGCTTCACAACCGCCGTCTCCGGAGTCATCGTATAAGATTCCAGCACGCCGCATTCGTCCAGTACGCGCCTGCCCACTTCATAAACGCCCATATCGCTGCCTACATAGGGCACCTGGGTCGTTACG
>JAZSFI010000238.1:0-2425 GCA_045532135.1 Clostridia bacterium
TACGTGCTTGAGCTGATTGAAAAGCTGGCGTAGAAGGAAAAAGATTTCCGAAAACTACGGAAATCTTATGTTGAAACGGTAGGGCGGGGGTTTGCTCCCGCCGTTTTTGCATTCTTTGGAAGGTATCCGGCGGGAGCAAGCCCCCGCCATACGGCATTGCGCGGAAACACTTGATGATAAGCAAAACCAAATGGCTTCCCCTCGGAGGGGAAGCTGTCAGCGTAAGCTGACTGATGAGGTGTCCCCGAAACGAACCTGATATCAGCAGAAACCAAGATCAAATTCCATCTTCACCTCATTCATCCTGGTTTCGCCTGACCACCTTCTTATCAAGGAGAAGGCGTTCGCGGCGGGAGCAAGCCCCCGCCATACGGCGGAATTCGGTTTTTCGTGCACGAAATCAGAGATTCCTGCTCTGTCTTGTTTATTTTTTGATTCTCACATAGTAATGACTGTTGTCCTCGTGATGGATATAGCCGCCTGCTGACAGCATTACGCGAAGCGAAGCAGGATTGTCCTTTAAAACGCGCAGGTAGATTTCGTCCTCCGGAATGATTGAACGCGCTTTTTCGAGGGTCAGAAGAAGCCCCTTCTTGCCAAGTCCGCGGTTTCGCCTGTCCTTTCGGATGAAATAGCCGATATGTCCGCCGCCTTCAATGAGCGACGGGCAGAGGTGATGCCGGATCCGGAACTGTCCGACGATTTCGTCGTTTTCCCATAGAAAACAGAAGGTTTCCGGAACAAACCCATCCGGCAAATCCCGGCCCTCGCTCCATGCGATCATCTGCGGAAGACAGAAACGGGCGAATTCTTCAAATAATGCGCCGGAATACGCATTCGTGAATCCATTTTCGTTTTCCGGGATTTCGCGAACAAAGGCGTATTCCTTTTGTATATCCATGATGTTGGCTTCTTTCAGAAAGAGCATGACTGTACCCCTTTATGCTTGCCGGATGTGAGAAAACAAATAAAGAAAAAGGCAATCTTCCAAGGAAGATTGCCCTCAGTGCGGTTGACGAGACTTGAACTCGTACTCCTTGCGGAACACGCCCCTCAAACGTGCGCGTATGCCGATTCCGCCACAACCGCGTGAACATATGATATTATACATGCTTGAATGCGATTTGTCAATAGTTTTTTGAAAAAAAGTGAGAGGAGAAAAATATTGTTTTTTATAGCCGACAACCTCGTAGCTCTCCCTCCGGGAGATCCGGCGCGAAGCCGATGGAGAGGGCAGTTTCCGGATAGAAAAGCGTTTGGCAATGTGCATACGAAAAAGGACGCCGCGAATATTCGCAGCGTCCTCGATTTTTAGAAAATTAGTCCTTGTTTGCGAGCTTCTTGTACATCGCAAGGCGCTTGGCGGCATCGATCTCAGCCTGAGCAAACAGCTTCTCCGCGTCGGCGGGGAACTGGCGGATGAGGGTAGCGTAGCGGTTCTCGCCCTTGATGAAGTCCTGATAGCTGGCGGTGGGATCCTTGGTATCCGCGGTCAGGGGGGCCTCGTTGTGGGGGTTGTAGCGATACAGCTGCCAGTAGCCGGACTCAACGGCCTTCTTGGCTTCGGCCTGAGCGTTGTTCATCTTGATGCCGTGGTTGATGCAGGGAGCATAAGCGATGATGATGGAAGGTCCATGATAGGCTTCCGCTTCGTTTACGGCCTTGAGGAGCTGGTTCATGTCAGCGCCCATGGCAACCTGAGCAACGTATACATAGCCGTAGGACATGGCCATGAGGCCGAGGTCCTTCTTCTTGGTGCGCTTGCCCGCCGCAGCGAACTTCGCAACCGCGCCGGTGGGAGAGGACTTCGAAGCCTGTCCGCCGGTGTTGGAGTAAACTTCGGTATCGAGAACGAGGACGTTTACGTCTTCGCCGCAGGCGAGAACGTGGTCAAGTCCGCCGTAGCCGATATCATAGGCCCAGCCGTCGCCGCCGAAGATCCAGATGGACTTCTTGACGAGGAGGTCTTTGTCTTCGATGATGGCCTTGCAAAGGTCGTCGCAGCAGCATCCGCAGTTAGCGCAGCCTTCAACGCAGGCGAGGATCTTCGCGGCAGCAGCCTTGGAAGCTTCAGCCTCTTCCTTGCCGGCGAGCCACTCATCGGCGGCAGCCTGGAACTCGGCCCAGTCGGGGCACTTTTCCTTGAGCGCTACGATGTTGTCGGCGAGCTTGGCGCGTCTCTGGTTGACGGCCAGGTTCATGCCGAAGCCGAACTCAGCGTTGTCCTCGAACAGGGAGTTGGCCCAGGCGGGACCATGGCCCTTTTCGTTGACGGTGTAGGGGCAGGTGGGAGCGCTGCCGCCGTAGATGGAGGAGCAGCCGGTGGCGTTGGCAACGATCATGCGGTCGCCGAACAGCTGGGTAATGAGCTTGACATAGGGAGTCTCGCCGCAGCCTGCGCAGGCGCCGGAGAACTCGAAGAGGG
>JAZSFI010000587.1:0-9489 GCA_045532135.1 Clostridia bacterium
AAAATGGGCATAAGGGTATATTTCGGCCATCAGGACGGACTTTCAGACATTGAGTCGAACGCTGTATATCTGAAAGAGCGAATCAACGAGATTCTGAAAGAAACCGGCGCGGACAAAATCAATATCATCGCGCATTCCAAAGGCGGTCTTGATTCGAGGTATGCGATTTCGCGGCTTGGTATGGGGGAAGAGGTTGCTTCACTCACGACGATTGCAACGCCGCATAATGGTTCAAAAACAGTGGGTCTTCTTATGAGGCTTCCTGATTTCTTTATACGGTTCGTGGCTTTCTGGGGTGATTTCTGGTACAGAAAATTCGGAGACAAAAATCCGGCTTGCTATACTGTGTTTCATTGCTTCACAAGTGAAAATATGAAAAAATTCAATGAAGAAACGCCGGACCATCCGAATGTGTATTATCAAAGCTATGCGTTCGTTATGAAAAGTGCATTCAGCGACGTGCTTTTATGGCTTCCATATTCGCTGGTGAAATGGGTGGAAGGGAAAAATGACGGTTTGCTTACGCCGGATTCGGTGAAATGGACCAATTACAGAGGCCTTTATTGTGCGCCCGGAAGACGCGGCGTCTCTCATTTGGATGAGATTGATATACGCAGAACGCCTGTCTTTGTCAAAACAAAAGATTCTTCATTAGATATCATCGATTTTTATAAGAATATCGCAAAAGAACTTGAATTGAGGGGATTATAGGTTCATTTGAGCCGCTGCTTTTTCGCAGCGGCTTTTGCTTTGCCTAAGTAAAAAAATACAAAAAATCCCGAATACTGACGAGGCAGTATTCGAGAAAGATTTATTCCTCAATTCTTTTAAGGCATTCGTTTACATAAATAAGATGCGAAACCGCAGTGATTGCACTTCTCAGCATTTCTTTTTGTATGCTGTTTGTGGATCCGATGTCTTTTACCGTTTTTGTTATACCAAAACGCGCATGGAGGATGTTTTCCATTTCCATGCAGAAATAATCGTACGCAACCTGATCGGTGTATACTTTTCGCTGGCTTGCAAAAAAACGCTGTATGCTGTCGAGCGGAATGACTGCTTTTAAAATGGTGATCGTCATGAGATGAGCGATCTGATCCCGGTAATACAGTTTTTTTTCGGGATTCTTTACAAGACCCATTTTGACGTAATTGCGAATCATCGAACCGGTCACTTCAAAACAGTCAAGCGGCATGAGCGTCTTTTGAAGATATTTGGCTGTCTGCTCCAAATAAAGCCCCATGTCGGGGATTTCGGCATATCTCGGGAGCGTAAAATCCCTGACAGCATCCGAAAGAAGATTTCTTGCTTCGTTATCCATGCTTCTATTATAACATTAATTTGATTGATGTCAATATTTTTTGCACGTGTTAGGTTTTTTAATAACCCTTGACACGGTAATGAGAATGTGCTATGCTTTACTCGATTACAGGTTTATGAAAACGCGGTGTTTTGCAAAAACGAAAGGAAATCCTATGAAAATCAGACTTGTTGCGGATTCTTCCGCCAATATTTATCAGAATCATACCCCGAACGTATATGTTGCGTCGATGAAAATCGTGACCAGCGAAAAGGAATATGTGGATGATGATCATCTCGATGTTTACGGGATGCTGAAAGAGCTTAGAAGCTATAAAGGAAAATCCTCCACTGCCTGCCCGAGCGTCGAAGACTGGCTGAACACGTTTGCAGATGCGGACATCGTATACGGCGCATCCATTACGAGCAATCTCTCAGGCTGCTACAATGCTGCCATGATCGCAAAAAAGCAGTATGAAGAAATGTATCCTGAAAGAAAAGTTTTTATTCTGGATACGCTTTCAACAGGACCTGAGATGCAGCTGCTGCTTGAAAAGTATGATGAAATGATCAGAAATAATCTTTCGTATGAAGAAGTTGTTTTAAGCATTCAGGAATATCTCAAAAAGACGCACCTTGTTTTCTTTTTATCTTCTCTTGACAATTTCGCAAAGAACGGCCGCGTGAATCCTGTGGTTGCAAAAGCCATCGGCGTACTGGGGCTTCGAATCGTTGGAAAAGCCAGCGATGAAGGAACGCTTGAACCGATGCACAAGGTGAGAGGGGAAAGAAAAACGCTTTCAAAACTTTTTGAAACCATGAAAGATCTGGGCTATAAGGGCGGAAAAGTTCGCCTTGCGCATTCCTATAATGTCGAGACTGCTGAGAACTTTAAGACGCTGATCCTTGAATCTTTCCCGGATGCAGACGTTACGGTCACCTTAAACCGCGGTCTTTGCTGCTTTTATGCGGAAGAAGGCGGACTGCTCGTCGGATTTGAAGAATAAAGATTTTGCCGCGCATTTGTGCGGCTATTCTTTTTTATGCTTGTTTTTGGCTTTTCTGCGTTGTACAATACAAATAAGACATCCGAAAGGAGAGAAGCATATGAAAGAGATTTATATAAACGGCGCGGTTTTTACGGGAGATGAGAATCTCAAGACGGCATTTATTGTTGAAAACGGCGTGTTTTCCTATGTGGGCAACGACGAAGGCGCGCTAAATCAAAAGAAAAACGATGATAAGGTGATAGATCTTAACGGCGGATTTGTAACGCCCGGATTCATCGATTCTCATATGCACATCATCAATTACGGCCACGCGCTTGAAATCTGCGATTTGATCGGTAAAACAAATTCCATTGACGAAGTGGTAAACGCGCTGATTGCTTTCAAAGATGAAAAAGATATCCCTGAGGGCGAGTGGATCACGGGACGCGGCTTTAATCAGGACTGTTTTTCTGGCGAAAAGGAGCTTCCCACGCGCCATGATCTGGACCGGGTTTCAACGGTGCATCCGATTTCCATAACCCGCAGCTGCGGCCACTGCTTATCGGTCAACACGAAGGCGCTTGAAATGCTCGGCATCGATGGAAGCCTTCCGCAGCCCTACGGCGGTCAGTTCGATCTTGATGAAAACGGATATCCGACCGGTGTGTTCAGAGACGCAGCCATGGATATGATCCAGAACCATTTTAAAACGCCCACAAAAGCGGATTTCAAGCGTATGATTGAAGGCGTGGTCAAAAAACTGAATGCGCTTGGCATTACCGGCGCGCATTCGGACGATTTCTGTGTGTTTGACAAAATGGATTATGAAGACGTCATTTCCGCTTATAAGGAGCTGGAAGAAGAAGGCAAGCTCACCGTCCGCGTAATTGAACAGAGTCAGTTTGTTCGCCCCGATGATCTGAAAGGTTTTTTGGAGAAAGGCTATAAGACGGGCGTTGGAACTGAGATGTTCAAAATCGGTCCGCTCAAACTTTTGGGCGACGGTTCTGTCGGCGCAAGAACTGCGTTTTTAACCGGAGAATATGCGGATCAGCCCGGAGAAAAGGGGCTTGCCATCTTTACGCAGGCGCAGCTTGATGAACTGATTGAGATTGCGCACCTTGCCGATATGCAGATTGCCGTTCACTGCATCGGAGACGGCGTGCTTGATATGGTGCTTTCTTCCTATGAGCGCGCGTTTAAACTTGCGCCCGAGCGCGACCACAGAAGCGGCATTGTGCATGTTCAGCTGACGCGCAAAGATCAGCTTGAAAAAATGAAAGACATGAAAATGCATGCATATGTGCAGAGCGCGTTTCTTGATTACGATGCGTACATCGTTGAGTCCCGCGTGGGAAAGGAACTGGCTTCAACGAGCTATGCGTTCCATACGCTGAAAACGCTCGGCTGCCACGTTTCAAACGGCACCGACTGCCCTGTCGAGATACCGAATCCCCTGCGCGGCATCCAGTGTGCAGTTACACGCATGCCCTTAAAGGAAGACATTCCGCCGTACAATCCCCATGAATGCATGTCCGTTTCGGAAGCGCTCAATTCCTATACGGCGGAAGGCGCATATGCATCGTTTGATGAAAACAAAAAAGGCGCAATCAGGGAAGGTCTGTTTGCCGACTTTGCCGTTCTCGACGGAAACCCGTTTGAAGTTGAAGCAAAAGATATTCACAAAATCAAGGCAATTAAAACCTGTCTGGGCGGAAAAATCGTATATGAGGCATAAAAATGGCGGGCGGTCGTATGAAGACCGCCCGCAGAATTTTATTCATAACAGTCAGAATCATTCAAAATGCTTTCAATCGCTTCCGATACAGCCTCCCAGGAATAGCCGCGCCTTGAAAGCGCTGCGGACAGCTTGGCTTTTGCTTCCCGTGCGGGAAGCGAAGCGTATTTTCTGAATAGTCTTTGGCATTCCCGCTTTGCGCCTTCTTTTTCCTTGTCCTCGTCCATGAGAGAAGAAGCGTACTCCACGTCATCTTCACAGATGCCGCGCAGTTTGAGCTTTCTTTTCAGCGCATATGCGCCGACGCCGCGTTCGGATGCATTTTCCGCAATTCTTTCGGCAAGCTGCTTATCGTTAATCAAACGCGCGTCCTTGAGACGCTCAAGAACGCTTTGGGCGACCTCAATAAGGTACCCTTTCATCAAAAGCTTTTTTCTCATTTCGCTTTCCGTGCGCGCGGAATAATCAAGCAGGGAAAGCGCGGCTTCGTATGCTTCCGGAGCCTGAAAAGCGCACACTGCGTTTTTGTATTCGTCAGTTTCCACCTCTTCAAATTTTTGCAGAGGAAACCTTTCGAAATCTTTTTTGCGGATCTGTATCCGGCTTCTGTCGTCAAATATGACCGTTACAACGCCGCGCTTTTCTTCTTTTTCCAAAAACAGGGGCATTTTTATTCACCTCACGTTATATTTTATTGAAAAACATTCAAGAATGCAAGCCTCTTTCTTGACGGATAAAGATGAAATGTGGTATGATATCTGAAGATTTATAACCCAAGGGGAGGCAATACCAATGTCGGGACATAATAAATGGTCTACCATAAAGCACAAAAAGGAAAAGACTGATGCCGCAAGAGGCAAGATTTTTACAAAAATCGGCCGTGAAATCGCTATCGCTGTGCGCGAAGGCGGAAGCGCAGATCCTGCTGTAAACAGCAAGCTCAAGGACGTTGTCGCAAAGGCGAAGGCCAACAACATGCCCAACGACAACATCATGCGCTCCATCAAGAAGGCTGCCGGTGAAGGCGAAGGCGCGAACTATAAAGAGGTTACCTACGAAGGCTATGCCCCCGGCGGCGTTGCCGTAATCGTAGAGGTTGTTACCGACAACCTGAACCGTACTGCCAGCGAAATCCGCCATATCTTTGACAAGAACGGCGGCTCTATGGGCTCTTCCGGATGCGTATCCTACAAGTTTACCCGCAAGGGCGTGATCGTCATTGACAATTCGAAGGGTCTTGACGAAGATGAACTGATGATGCTTGCCATGGATGCAGGCGCGGATGATGTGGAAGCCGGCGAAGGCTCCGCTGTTATCTACACCGACCCCAACGAGATGAGCGCTGTGCGCGACGGTCTTGAGGCCGCCGGCTGCACCTTCCTGTCCGTTGAGCGCGCGATGGTTCCCAACATGACCGTTGAGATTACCGATGAAGAAACCGCCGCGAAGGTTGAGAAGCTCATTGACTGGCTGGATGATTACGACGATGTTCAGAATGTCTATCATGATGCCGAACTTCCCGAGAGCGAGGAAGAAGAATAAGCCTTTTAAGGGTTCAGTTTCAAAAGCCGCTTTTCGCTTTTGCGTAAGGCGGCTTTTTAAAAGTCCTGGAAGAGGAGGGAGAATGATATGCGTTTACGACCGATCGGCGTTTTTGATTCGGGACTTGGCGGTGTAAGCGTTTTGAGGAATATGTGCGCGCTGCTTCCCAAGGAAGATTTTATCTATTTCGGCGATGACAAGAACGCGCCGTACGGAACGAAGACGGAGGAAGAGATTCTCCGCCTTGCGATAGAAGATGCATCCTTTCTCCTTCAGAAAAACGTGAAGGCGATCGTCATTGCCTGTAATACCGCAACCAGCGCCGCGGCCTCATATTTAAGAGAAACGCTTTCTGTTCCTGTCATCGGAATGGAGCCTGCGCTCAAACCTGCCAGCCTCAACCGAAAAAAAGGCGTTATCGGCGTCATGGCGACGCCCGCAACGCTGAAACAAAAAAAATTCCAGCTTCTTTATGAAAAATACGGCGATCATGCCATGCCGATTCCGTGTCCGGGACTGATGGAATTTGCGGAAAAAGGAATTTTAAGCGGAGAAGAGCTTGACGGATTTTTGAAAGACCTTTTTGCGCCGTATATGAAATATCCTCTGGAAAGCGTCGTTCTTGGCTGCACGCATTATGTCTTTTTGAAGGGCGCAATTTCAAAAGCGCTTGCGGGAATCACGCTGTACGACGGAAACGAAGGCACGGCGCGGCAATTAAAACGCGTTCTTGAAGAAAGAAAGTGGCTCAGGGAAACGGGCGAGGGCAGCGTTTCCATGTTTACTTCCGGCAATGAAGCGCATATTTTACCGCTTATGTGGTCGCTTTTTCGTGAAAAAATCCTGTAATTTGATCATTTTACCGTTAAAAAATGCATTAAGGCAAAAAAATACTTTTCAAATGTTTCTTTCCATGTTACAATATATCCTAGACTATTGTGTGGCATTATGCGCCCATGATTTTTGTTATTGATTTAGACAGGGGGATCACTCAATGAAGGACTATCAGGCTAAGAACATTCGTAATATCGCCGTACTTGGTCACGGCGGCGAAGGTAAGACCACGCTGGTAGAAGCCATGCTTTTCACCGCCGGCGCGATCGACCGTCAGGGCCGCGTTGAAAACGGTACCGCCACTACCGACTACGATCCGGAAGAGGTTCGCCGTCAAATTTCCATCTCCGCAGCTCTTGCGCCGCTGGAGTACAAGGAAACCAAGATTAACTTTGTAGATATTCCCGGCTTCTTTGATTTCGCCGGCGAAATGATGGGTCCGCTGCGCGTATGTGAAGGCGCCCTGATCACCGTAGGCGCGGTTGGCGGTCTGGATGTAGGCGCTGAGAAAGCCTGGACCCAGTGCGACAAGAACCACACGCCCCGCATGATCGTTATCAACAACATGTCCCGTGAAAACGCCAACTTCGAAAAGGCGCTGGCTACCATCACCGAAAAGTACGGCAGTCATGTTGCGCCCATCGTTGTTCCGATCGTTGAAAAGGGCCAGTTTGTCGGCGTAGCTTCCGTTCTCGACGGTAAAGCTTACATGGGCGAAGGCAAGACCCTCAAGGAAGTTGCCTGCCCCGCTGATGTGGAATCCGCCATCGAAAGCTACAAAGAGACCCTCATGGAAACCGCCGCAGGCGCCGATGAAGAGCTCATGGAAAAGTTCTTCGAGGAAATGGAACTTTCTCCCGAAGATACCATGCTCGGCCTTCGCAAGGGCATTTCCGACGGATCCATCGTTCCGGTTGTATGCTGCGATTCCTTAAACCGCGTCGGCATCAACATGCTGCTTGACACCATCATTGACCTCATGCCTTCTCCCGCGGACAAGGTACTTGAGGGTGTAAATCCCAAGAGCGGCGATAAGGAAGAGCGCATCACCAAGGACGACCAGCCCTTCTCCGCTCAGGTCTTCAAGACCTTGGCCGACCCCTTCGTCGGTAAGCTTTCCCTTATCAAGATTAATTCCGGCGTTCTTTCCGCCGAAACCAACCTTTACAACGCCAACGCCGAAAAGGCTGAAAAGCCCGGCACCATCTATTTCATGCTCGGCAAGAAGACCAACGCCACCACCAAGGTTGTCGCCGGCGATATCTGCGCCCTCGCCAAGCTCGGTTCCGTAGCGACCGGTCACACCCTTTGCGATGCTGCCAAGCCCGTCAAGTTTGCCGACATCGAGTTCCCGGCTTCCTGCATCTCCATGGCCGTTTACGCCAAGAAGGCCGGCGAAGAAGACAAGATCTTCTCCGGACTCAACCGTCTGATCGAAGAAGATCCGACTCTCACCATCACCAAGGATGTTGAAACCACCGAGTCTCTCCTTTCCGGTCTGGGCGAGCTGCACATCGAAGTTGCTGCCAAGAAGCTTGCTTCTAAGTTTGGCGTAGAGTGCATCCTGCAGGATCCCAAAATCCCGTACCGTGAGACCATCCGCAAGAAGATCGACGTTCGCGGACGCCATAAGAAGCAGTCCGGCGGACACGGTCAGTTCGGCGACGTCGTTATCGAGTTCCGTCCCAACGACGATCCCACCAATCCCGAGTTCATCTTTGAAGATGCCGTTGTCGGCGGCGTAGTACCGCGCAACTTCATCCCCGCCGTTGAAAAGGGCCTTCGCGACAACATCAAAAAGGGCGTTCTTGCCGGCTTCCCGGTAGTAGGCCTGACCGCGAAACTGCACGACGGTTCCTACCATCCCGTTGACTCCTCTGAAATGGCGTTCAAGACCGCTGCCCGCCTTGCGTTCAAGCAGCTGGATCAGGCCAGCCCGATCCTTCTTGAGCCCATCTATCACGTAGAAGTCACCATCCCCGACGAGTACATGGGCGACATCATCGGCGACATCAACAAGCGCCGCGGCCGCATCATGGGTATGGATCAGGTAAACGGCGCTCAGTGCGTATCCGCCGAAGTTCCCCAGAGCGAAATGTTTAAGTATGCCACCGACCTTCGTTCCATGACGCAGGGCCGCGGCTCCTTCACCATGAGCTTTGAAAGATACGAGGAAGTTCCCGCGCAGGACGCCAAGAAGATCATCGAATCTGCCAAGAAGGAAGAGGACGAGGAAGAATAATTTTCCGTTTGCTCCTTTCAAAACCGCTCCGAATTTTCGGGGCGATTTTTTCATACCCTGCGTTTTCAAAGCATATCCCCTTATAGAATTCAAAAAGGGGAGGGAAACGTGATGGATAAGAGATATTCGGATGCACTGATTCTGAAAAAACCGGCTTGGGAAGAGATGACAAATGAGGAAGCGGTCGGATTGTATCAAAACGCCCGAAACCGTACAAGCCATCTTTCGGTCATTGGAAATGGCGCGCAAAGCGCAATTTGCCTTATGCTCGCAGCGCGTTTTATGCCGGATGAAATCCATATTTTTCCTTTGATGGGCTGCGGGATTGACCATTTTCTGAAGGAAGTTTCAAAGCGTGTGTCGTTTCTCTATTTTATCTGCGCGCCCATACGGATTTACGTCTCAAGTTCACTTACGGACTATGAAAAAGGGAAAATCAAACGGCTTCTTCGTTCAGTCTCTTCCTTTCAGAAGGAAATTGTGTATGTCGAAAACGAATTTGAGGCGTATCGCTCTCTAACAAATCTTTACAAAACGACAAAAACCCTTGCTTAACTGACAAAATACGTGTATAATAAATAAAGCACTCTAAGAAACGAGGAATGTACGGTATGCTTCACATGATCAGAAAGGTTTTGGCTTTTGTATTGGCATCTGCCTGTCTTTTCACTTGCGCTTTTGCAGAAAACGGGAACAATGTTGTCGCCACGTATAACGGCGGCGAAGTTCTTTTAAGCGAAATTGAAGCGGCGCTTGAAAGCGAACTTAACATGCTGCTTTCGACCATGAATATATATAGACAGATGACGGGAGGCGAAATGTATACGCCCACGGAAGACGACTAT
>JAZSFI010000184.1:0-2028 GCA_045532135.1 Clostridia bacterium
CGACAGATACGAATACGAAATCAACGTTCTGCTTGTTGCCGCGCGCGCCAAGACCCCGATTCACGAAGTTACCATCAAAACCATATATATCAACGACAACGAAAGCTCCCACTTTAATCCCATCAAGGATTCCATGAAGATCTATTCCTGCATCTTCAAATTCGCATTTTCAAAACGCACGGCGGGGCAGAAAAAATGAAACAGCTTTTACTGCGCGTTCTCAAATTCATCTGTTCATCCCTGCTCTCCTTTGTAATTGACATAAGCCTGTATCGGCTTCTGCTCATCCCTTTCGGGGACGTGCTTGCCAATATCTGTGCGCGCGTTGTAAGCGCAAGCTTTAATTTCACCGTGAACAGACGCGTTGTGTTCAAGGGCGACGAGGATACGCTGCCCGCCATCCTCAAATACGTCGCGCTTGCCGCGTGCGTGCTTCTTGTCAACACGCTGCTTCTGCACTATCTGTTTATCGGTGCGCTCCATTTGGACGAATTCCTTGCCAAAATCATCACGGAATGCACGGTCTTCTTAATCAACTTCCCCATTCAGGGAAAATTCGTTTTCAAAAAGCGAAATAAAGGCTAATCCTATAAAAAATAAGATGCAGATAAAAATGCATCTTATTTTTTTACTTCCCGGCCGATTTCCTCCATGCACCTTTCGATTGCTTTCAGGGAAAGATTCATTCGCCTTTCAAGGCTTTCCTCCTTCACATACTCGCGCCTTGTGTGCGCGTTTGCGCCTTCCGCGCCCAAACCGTCGATCGCATATGCATCCGCAAGATACGCAAACGCAGCGTCTCCCCCGCCGCCTGCCGCGCGCGGTCTGACATTTGGATCAATTTGAGAAACAAGTCTGAAAAGGTGCATTGTCTTGTCGTTTAACGGCATCGGCGGACGAAGCGTAAGGCGGGCATATCCAAGCGCGTATTCCCTTGAAATCTTTTCGATTTCCTTTTCAAACATAAAAATGGCTTCAAGGGTTTCTGCACGGATTTCTCCTTTGATTTTTGCGCGGTCCGCGACAATGTTTGTTGCTTTTCCGCCTTCAATTACGCCGATGTTTAATGAAACTCCTTTAGGAAGATCAAGATCATAAACGCTGTTTACCGCTTTGACCAGATGATAAATGGCGTTTTTGTTTTTATCCGCGCCTCCGCTTGTATGCGCAGCGATGCCTTTAGATACGATTTCAAAAGTCAGAATGCCTTTTCTTGAAACGGTCAGGCAGTTTTCCCTGTTTCCTTCAAAGGAAAATACAAGATGCGCGCCGGCTAAAATCTCACTGATTTTTTCCCTGCTGTCAACCGATCCTCTTTCTTCGTCTGAATTGATCAGCGCTTCGATTCTCCATCCATTGGGCAATATTTTTGAAATATGGTTAAACGCGTACGTAAGCATCAAAAGCCCGGATTTCATGTCCAATACGCCTGCGCCGTAGAGTTTTCCGTTCTCCTCATCGTATCTTTCGGCTTCTCCCAAGGGAAACACGGTGTCCATGTGTCCCATAAGCACGCATCGTTTTTCCCCTTTTCCGAAAACCGCATGCAATAAGGGGCCGCCCGGTAGATTATATGATCTGATGAGCGCGCCGGCATTTTCAAGCGCGCCTAAAACAAGCGATGAAAAAGCCGTCAGCCTCTTTTCATCGCCTGTCGGGGTTTCAAAGTTCACCCAGCTTTCAAGCGTCTGCTTAAAAGAAGAAACATCAAAACCCATATTCATTTACTTGAGAAACGGGGAAACATCGACATTTTCGTTGGCGCAAAGCGAATCATCCAGCACGTTCAAAAAATGCTTCTGAATGAACGTACCCGCGCGAAGCGCGGCAAAATAGCGGTCAGCGCCATCCATGATCAGGATTTCTTTTCCGTTAAAGCCCATTTCAACGCGCGCCATGGTTGCGCCGGCGGCAGCTTCTTTTGTAAGCGCTTCAATTCTTTCAAGATCGGGCGCTTTGCAGCCTTCCGCCAGTCTGTACGCTTTTTTCCCGGTTTCGCAGGCGATGATTTCATCGACAAGCTTTCCC
>JAZSFI010000250.1:0-16196 GCA_045532135.1 Clostridia bacterium
GCCCCAAAGACAGTTGGCGTGTCGGGGTTCTTAAAAGCTTTGAAAGATCGAGCCTTTCCGTAAGAAGGGAAAGGTTTCGGTTGTAAACCGCATCGTCCGTTTTATAGATGTCCTTTAAAAGCGCGAACGAATCGATGACGGGCACGTCCCACCAAAGCTGCGTCCTTTGACCGAACACCACGCCGATTTCGGAAACGTGCTTTTTCCGTTGCTTCCATGGGATTCGTCCGTTTACAAGCACTTCGCCCGAATCGGGCGTTAAAATGCCGCTCAGGATTTTTACGGTTGAGGATTTTCCGGCGCCGTTGGGACCGATGTATCCGACGATTTCGCCGGGGTTTACGGTAAATGAGATGTTGTCAAGCGCTTTGACACATTCGGTTTCGCGTTTTCCAAGCGCTTTGACGGCAGCAAAAAAGCCCGCGTCACGCCTTGAGACGCGGTAGGTTTTGGTGAGATTTTTGACCTCAATCATGGTGTCCTCCTGGTAGTTATACAGCGTGTATCTTGCCAAGCGGTGAAAACGCGGTTAACGACGCCGCATCTTCTCTTTCGCCGAAAAAACGGCGAAAAACCGTTGTTTTTGAGAGGATGTCTTTTTTCATTGGGACAGATGCGCTTCTCTTTTCCGAATGCGGGGGACGGAAAAGAGAGGCGGCGGAATGATATGGGGAGATTATAATAGGAAGAGATTACTTTGCGGCGAATACGTATTTGGTCACGGACGTAAACGGTTTGTCGGGCGTAATTGCCACGACGTCAAAGCCGAACGAGCCGGGATTGTTGATGGAGTCGGGGGTGAACTGAGTTTCAAGACACAGACCCTGGCGCTTTTTATAATAGCGTTTTTCTGCGGCGTTATAGCGGTTTAAGTGATTGCCGGCATAGAACTGAACGGCGGGCATATCGGTGTATACCTTCATGACGCGGCCGGTTTTTTTGTCGGTAACGCGCGCGGCAAAGCGCAGGCCGGTTTTTTCGCAGATTTCGCCGGTCAGGACGAAATTGTGGTCGTAGCCGGAGCCGAATTTCATTTGCTCATCGGTTTCTTCGTTTGCATGTCCGTCCTTGATCTTGACGGGGCAGCGCAGATCAAACGGCGTGTTGTCCACCTTGGCGTTTTCAACGGGGATGCAGTTTGCGTCCACACGGGTATAGTAATCGGCGAAGATTTCCATCGTCTGACGCTCAATGGAGGGAACCTTCTTACTGGAAAGACCGCCTAAATTGAAGTAGGTGTGGTTGGTGGGGCTGGCAAAGGAGGGCGCGTCGGACTCGATTTTGTATTCGATGGACAGCGCGTTTTCATTGTCGAAAGTATAGACGACGGTGGCTTTCAGGTTTCCGGGGAAGCCGGTTTTTTCATTCGGGAAATCCGCTTTGAGGGCAAGGCGTGCACTCGTTTCGTCCGCTTCGCACTCGGCGTCCCAAATGACGGTATGAAAGCCGAAGGAACCGGAGTGCAGAAGCGTGGTTCCGTTTTCGTTGGCTTCAAACGCGTACGCTTTTCCGTCAAAGGTGAATTTGGCGTTTGAAATGCGGTTGCCCACGGGGCCGATCAAAGCGCCCAGATAGCCGTCGTTTTTGACATAATTTTTGACGTCCTGAAAGCCCAGAACCACGTTGTCAAGAACGCCGTTTTTGTCCGGCACTTCGAGCCGGACGATTGCGCCTGCATAATCCGTGATCTGAACAAACGCGCCGGATGCGTTTTTGAGGGTGTAAAGGCTTACGTTCTTTCCGCCGACACGGCCGAAAGGTTCAACGCGAATATACATGATTGTCTACCTCCGTGTAATTTTTCATGTGAACATTATACCCGTTTATACATGCAAAATCAATAGTTACGCAGGGCTAAAGTGCGATTATGCTTGACATGATGCATAAATACTGCTATTATACAGGTGGATATACGATCCGGGAGGCAAGAAAATATGCAAAACGGAAGATTCGGTCCGATTGAGACGAATGAGAAACCGAAAAAGACTTATCGCGTGGATTACAACCGCCTGATTACGGTCATTATGATTTTTGTGATCATCATTCTGGGCGTTATCATCTGGATTGACGCGAAAAAGGACCCCGAGGAGATCCCGGGCGGCATGGTGAATCTGCCTGTTTCAAGCGACATGCCCGTGATTGATACGCAAAAGATCAATACAAACACATTTTCCCCCGATGAATTAAGGCCGCTTCCTGAAGAGGAAGGACTGCTTCCCGTTTTCAGACGCGCAAATACGGCGGAAAAAAAAGTCGCAATTGTTGTGGACACCTTTGAAGATGCGCAGCATATCGACACGCTTTTAGGGCTTGCCGGAACGTTTTCGGCAAAAATCACCTTTGTTCCAACCGGCGCTGAAGTGAGAAAATATCCCGGCGCGTGGATGAACGTCGCATTTGCCGGACACGAAATTGAAAACCACACCATGGACAACACGCGCCTGAGTACGCTGGCGGACGAGGACAAGGTTGAATCCATTCTTCAGCAGACCGAAATTCTGCGCTCGTGCATTGGTCAGGATTATGAACCTCACTTTTTAAGTACCAACGATCTGGAGGACGACGCGGACGCATTTTTGCATTCGTGGCTCGAGGGAAGCGGTTATTTCGGCATTCTTCGCTGGGATGAACGCGTGCCTTCCACGTTTGATCAGGTGGTTCCCGGCGCAATTCTCAACTATCCTTTGACGGACGCCGGTATGAAGGCGCTTTCAAACGCTATTCCGATTCTCGCCGAAAACGGATATCAGATGGTTACAGTGAACGAGCTTTTCATGTATCCGGGCAACATGACTTCTTCGCCTGAAACAGCGGGCTGATTTTGTCCGAAAAAACGTGAAAACTTGACAGCTTCCAACAATATGCGTATAATTACTGTGATAAACTATCGGAGGATTGTGTATGTATACGTACCGTACGAAGGGTACCTGCTCTTCTCAGATTCTGATTGAAATGAACGGCGATATTATCGAAAAAGTTCAGTTTGTCGGCGGATGCACCGGAAACACGCAGGGTGTCGCAAGACTGGCGGAAGGCCGCAGGATTGACGATGTGATTGATCTTCTGAAGGGAATCCAGTGCCGAGGCGGCACGAGCTGCCCCGATCAGCTTTCCCGTGCGCTTAGCGAGATCAAAGCGCAGAACGCGTAATGGATCGAGTCAAAGCGAAGTCTGCATCGGCCTCAAACAGGAAACCGGGCGCTGCGTTTGAACGCACGCGTCCCAGACCCGGCCGTGGAAACAGTTCGTATTCCCGAAACGTTTCTTCGCCCAAGGCGATGCAGGAGGAAAAAAAGCGCCTGTATTTTTTGATCGCGCTTGTTGTAGTGTTGCCGCCCGTGGGCATTGCTTGCCTGTGGCGCGGTGGCTTTTTGCGTCTTCCGTACCGCGCAGCCGCTACCGGCGCAGCGTTTTTACTCATGATTCTGTATTTCAGCTGGATGATTCCGGAAAAGAATCCCGGCACGATTCAACCTGAAATCAGACGTCCAGGCGCGGTTACGGAGTATTCTCCGTCCTCGTCCATGTATAACAAGACGGACAACGGATAAGACGTGCACTTTGGCGATTCGATTGTCGCCGATTGATAGTTAGGAGGAACGCGGATGTTCTGCTCCAATTGTGGCAAAACGCTCAGAAGCGACGATAACGTTTGCCCGCATTGCCATGCGGCGGTCGGCGAAAGCCGCTTTGAAGGGCAGCCTTATACGGGCGCACAGATGAAAACCAAGCCCGGTGAGGCGGTTCGTTTGCCTGCCAATCACACAAAAACCACCTATATGGGCGTAAATGCCGCTTCCCAAAGCGAAGTGGACGCCCGCACCACCTACCGCGCCACCAGCGAGCAGGTGTATTCCTATGATGAGGCCGAGCCGGAAGGCGAGGTCTACAACGAGGATTTTGCGCGTAAAAATGACATCGATGAGGCGCAGACGGATATTGCGGCGGACGGTGAAGAAGCCGTATATGACGAAGCGGACGATGAGAATTACGCGCAGGAAGCGTTTGACGACGAAAGTCTGAACGATGATGCGCAAGCGGATCTGGGCGATGGCGAATATGAGGAAGCAATCGCCGAAGAGGATGGCTTTGAGCTGATTGAGGATGAAGCCGATTTTGAGGAAGAAAGAACCTCAAGACGCGAGCGCAGAAACAGAAAAATGCGCGCCGAAAAGAACGAAGAGGATGACGAAGATCAGAAGCTTATCGATTCACTCAACGATGAGGAGCTTGAGGAATTGAAAAAAACGCTCAATCCCCCGAAGAAGGGCAGAAAACCCATGAAAGCGCGCAAAAAGACCGAAGAAGAGATTCTGGACGAGGAAATGTTTGAAGAAATCCGCGCGCGCGATCTGAATCTGGACGATGAAGAAGCGATCGTTGATATGGACAAATACACCCAGTCCGGTCGCTACGACAAGCCCGTGCAGGCGGAAACTGCTTCGGAAAAAGCCGCTTCTTCCAAAGAGAAGAAGACGATCGGCTTTATGAAAAAGCCCGTTTTTGCGTTCCTCAAAAAGCGCGAAGAAAACTTTGAGGTTGAAGATACCGAAGAGGCGTTTGAGGAAATTGATGACGAAAACGCGTTCAACTTGAATGATCTTCCGGAGATGGACGAAAACGCGCTGGACGATCAGGAATATACGGACGAAGAGTTAGAGGGTATCGAGCTTACGGACGCGGAACTCGAATTCGACGAAAGGCGCAAAAAGCTCAGCCCCAAGGCGATCGCGATCATCAAGTATGCCTGCGCTGCCATCATTGTGGTGGGCGTATTGGTCGGCGTGATTATGGGACTTAGCTACATCACCGAAAAAACCAAGAAGGCGCCCATCGAAGGCGTGTCGTACGACCTTTATTTAAGCGGTATTGAGCTGATGCAGTACCGCGCCAGCGATGCCTATCAGAACGAGATTCTGAGCGCTTATGACGGTATGGCCACCAGCATGATCGCCATCACTGCGAACATTTCGGCGGATCTGGATACAATTGCGAAAATGATGCCGTCGGATCCGGACGTGAATGACGCCCGATTCATTGATGCGCTCAAGGCGATTCAAAACAGCATCAATAATTCCATCACCAACGATATGCTGGCCGTTTCCGACACATCGAAGACGGCGTCTGTCAAGGAAGCGGAGTCGGCTGCAAGATGGCAGAGCGTGCGCGACATGGTTACGTCCTTAAACGGCGCGACCTCCACAGCGCAGCTTGACGCCATCATCAAGGGAGAGCGCGTGGAAGTCATTCAGAAGACCACGCCCGAACCGGTTGCAACCAGCACGCCCGTTCCCTATACGAAGCTTTCCAAGGGCTCCGAGGGCAGCGCGGTTCGTAAGCTCCAGACCAGACTTGCGGATCTGGGCTATCTGAACAGCGAAATCGACGGTAACTTCGGAAACAAGACCAAGACGGCGGTTCAGCTGTTCCAGAAGGAAGCCGGACTTGAAGTAACCGGCATTGCAGACGAGAACACGCAGATCGCGCTGTTTAAAGACGACGCGCCTAAAATGAGCAAATAAGTTTTAAGCCGCTCCCCAAAAAAACGGGAGCGGCTTAAAATCCCTCAGGAAAGGAATGAATTGATAATTGAAACCGATTGCTGCACTTATTTATGATTTCGATAAAACGCTTTCGCCCAAGGACATGCAGGAATATTCGTTTTTGCCCGGTATCAATGTAGAGCCCGAGGTATTCTGGGGCGAATGCAGGAAGGTGCAGGACGAGTACGATATGGACAGCGTGCTTGCCTACATGCTGATGATGAAAAGAAGAAGCGCGGGCACGCGCCTTTTGACGCGCGAATCGCTTGCAAAGCTTGGTCAGGAGGTCGAATTCTTCCCGGGCGTTGAAACATGGTTTGAACGTATCGGTAAAATCGGCGAGGAGATCGGCGTTACGGTCGAGCATTATATCATTTCCTCCGGCCTTCGGGAGATCATTGAAGGATCGCGCATTGCCAATGCGTTCAAGGCGGTTTTTGCCGCGAGCTTTGTCTATGGAGAGGACGGCATCGCAGAATGGCCTGCGACCGCCGTTAACTATACCGCGAAAACGCAGTATCTTTTCAGAATCAATAAGGGTATTTTGGATGTGACCAACGACCGCGATCTCAATGGCTTTACGCCCGAATACAAGCGCCGCGTGCCTTTTGCCAATATGATTTATATCGGCGACGGTTTAACCGATGTTCCCTGCATGAAAATGACCCGAACACGCGGCGGCACGTCCATCGCAGTTCATGCCGAAGGGCAGACCAATCTGAGCGACAACATGATTCTGCAGGGCAGATGCGACTATGCGGTGCTTGCGGATTATTCCGAAGACAGCGAGATGGAAAACGTCGTAAAGCGCGTTCTTCACAAAATCAAAACCAATTGCGATTGTCTGAGCCTGCATGAAAAGCAAATCGAGCGCGCCACCGACCGCGGCGGTACGCCCGAATGGGTTTTGCAGCTGAATATGGACAATACGGATCTGGAGTCGTAAAAGAAGGATTCAAAAGAAACACGGCGGCCCATGCATTTTTGCATGAGCCGCCGTGTTGTTTATACGCGGATCCATTTGTCGGTTTTGATGCGGCGCGTCATTACGATTGCGCGGATGATCCATTCGATCAGCTGCCCCAGCCACACGCCCGCTACACCCATGCCTAAGGGAATGGCAAGGAGGTAGCCTGAGGACATACGGCCGAAGGCAAGCGCGATGAGGGAAATAATGGAAGTGAAGGTGGCGTCTCCGGCTGTGCGCGTGGCAGCGGGAATGATGTAGCCGTTGCCCCAGATGAAGGGCATCGGAAGCGCGCCGATGGCAAGCGCAGTATAGATGATGGGACGTGCATTAACGGAGGGAGAGTAGAGATTCAAAATGAGAGGCGTTAAGGGCATGATCACAACGATTGCAAAAATCATGACCCAGCGGCCTACCCAAATCAGGTTCTTGGCATACTTGCGGGCAAGATCGATGTGCTTTGCGCCCACACACTGACCGCACACAGTACCTGCCATTGCGGTCATGGCATAGGCGAAGGCGTAATAGAGGTTAAAGATGGATGCGGCGATGGAATAGGCGTCGAGCTCGAAGGTGGGGAGGTGGGACAAATATCTTTGAACAAACAGCATGCCTCCCTGAAAAAGAAGCTGTTCAAAGGCGAAGGGAATGCCCAGAATGCGGATTTCTTTTATGGTGGAGAGGTTGAAGTGGAAAAAATGCTTTAAGCGCATATGGATGCCGTTGTGGGGTCTGAACAGCCAGATGAAGCCGAAAACCATGCCCAGAATGCGCGCTGTCAGATACGAAAGCGCTGCGCCGAGCGTAGACAGATGCATGTGATTGATGAAAATAAAGGAGAAAACGAGGTGGGCAACGTTGATAACGATTGTCAGAACGAGAGAACTTTTCGCATCGCCCAGACTTCTGAAGGAAGAAAACAGAACGTTGAAAACGGCATAAACCGGGAAGGAAAGCACGTAGACCTTCATATAGGTAACGGCGCTTGAAATGACGATGGCTTCCGCGTTCGGGTAGAGAAACGGAATCAGTTTTTCTGCGCCGATATACAAAATGATGGTAAGAAAAGAGGCGAGAATCAAAGAAAGGTTGGCCGATTGACCGATTGCCTGACGCACGCGTTCCGGATTGTTTGCGCCTTTTGCACGGGCAACGACGATTGCGCCGCCCATGCTGATGGCGGAAAACAGCGCGTAGGCCAGGCTTCCGATGACGTTAACCAGCATGACCGACGCTGCCGCGCCTTCGTGGGACGAGGAAACCATGGCGGAGGAAAGCATGCCGATGATAAAGATAAACAGCTGATCCATGACCAGGGGGAAGAACATATCGCGCAGTTGCCGATAGGTGAACTGTTCGGAGTCAAAGCGTTCTTTCAGGTTTTTTTCAATGCGGGAAAACATAAAACGAAACTCCTTTTGCCGGCATCCGATGCGGCTTCTTTTTTTGAAAGACATTCTGTGTAGGATCGATTTAAAATGTATCAATATAATTATACGATGTTGTTCGGATTTCGTCCCGCAGGAAAACAGGGAGTTTTCTTATATTTTTGAAAAGAAATGGTTATTGTGCGGCGTGTAGATGTGCGCCGATTATTTTTATACCATAAAAGCACGCCGATCAAAAATATGTGAACGGTCGGCGGGCATCGCATTCACCATGAATGGAGGAAAAAGAAATGACGGAAACCATCATTGCGCCCGGCGCGGGCGCAGCGTCGGCGGGTGCGCCGGATGCGGGAAAACTCATTGAACCGCAGGGAAATGCAAACGGGGAAGCGGATCAGAAGAAGGCGGATTTTGAAAATCTGATCCGAGGAGAGTACAAGCAGGCGTTCGACCAAAGAGTTCAGAAAATCATAGACAAGCGTTTTCGCGATATGCGCTTAATGAAGGAGCAGGCGGCGAAAATCAAGCCGATTCTCGACGCGCTCAGCGAAAAATACGGAGAAGCGGACGCGGAAAAGCTTGTGAGGATTTTGAAGGCGGATGCACCGCACGCAGAAACAGACCGTCATGACAGGCAGAAACACGCGGTCATGAAGGTCATGAAATGGCGCGCGGATGCGGACGAAATTCTGCGCATGAATCCCGATTTTGATCTTGAAGGCGAAATGAAAAACTCTCAGTTTACAAGCCTTTTAAGAGCCGGCGTGGATATGAAAACTGCCTATCGGGCGATGCATCAGGATGAAATTCTGGATTCAGCCGTTAAGTACGCGGCGAAAAAAGCGCGCGATCAGACGATGAAGGAGATGCGCATGCATGCTTTGCGCCCCGAGGAAAACGGAGCGGGCGGAAGAGGCGGCGCAAAAATGGCGCCTTTGAGCGTAAACAACATGACGCGCGCCGAACGCGAAGAAATCGAAAGAAGATGCGCAAGAGGCGAGAAAGTGTATTTCTCATAAAGGAAAGGAAGAAAAATCATGGAAAAAATCAAACTCCAGCTGTTTGCAACCAACACCACCGAAAGCAATACGCCCGGTAACAATCTTTCGGCGGAAATGAAAACCTATTATGAAAAGCGTCTGATCGATCTTGCCGAGCCGCGCCTTGTGCATGACCAGTTCGGCGACAAGTATCCCATTCCCGCAGGCGGCGGAAAATCCATCGAGTTCCGCCGCTATGACAGCCTTGAAAAGGCGTCAAAGCCCATCACCGAAGGCGTGACCCCCGCAGGTAACAGTCTGAACGTTACCGCGCTTACCGAAACCGTCATGCAGTACGGCGACTGGATTCAGTTAAGCGATATGCTGGAAATGAGCGCTGTTGACAACAATGTCGTTCAGGCAACCCGACTTCTGGGCGCGCAGGCCGGAAGAACGCTGGATTCCATTACCCGCGATGTGCTGGCCGGCGGCACCAACGTCATCTATGCGCCCGACATGACGGGCGGTGAAGCCAAGGAGGTCAAAAGCCGCTCTGAAATCAACGAAACCTGCCGCCTGACGGCCGACCTTATTTTCAGAGCCGCCGCGCAGCTCAAGGGCATGAACGCCGATCCCATCGACGACAAGTATGTCGCCATCATCCATCCGTATGTCGCCTATGACCTTATGAGAAGCGAGGAATGGATCGATGCGCACAAATACGCCACCCCCGAAAACATCTATGCCGGTGAAATCGGACGCATTGCGGGCGTGAGATTTGTCGAAAGCACCGAGGCCAAGATCTTCAGAGGCGCGGATCTTTCGGATACTTCCCGTACGCTCACCGTTTCTTCCTATTCCGGAAGCGCCGCCGTTATCCCTTCTGTCGGCGAAACTTCGTCTTTCATGATCACGGTATCGGAAAAGCTGAACGCCGAAAAAGCGCCTGACATGATCGGAAAGAAGATTCAGCTGCGTTCCAAGGGAACCGGCGAGAGCTTTACCGGCGTAATCAAGGGCGTTCATCCGAACACGAGATATATTTTTCTGGCAGAGCCGCCGGCGTTCTCTCCTGCCAGCGGCGACACCATCTATCCCGGCGAGGGCGGAAAGGACGGCATTTCCGTATTCTCCACCATCGTTCTGGGCGCGCATGCCTATGCCGTTACCGAAATCGAGGGCGGCGGACTGACCCACATTGTAAAACAGCTGGGCTATGGCGACGACCCGCTCAACCAGCGCTCCAGCGTCGGCTGGAAGGCCACCAAGTGTGCAAAGCGTCTGGTCGAGCAGTACATGGTGCGCATTGAAAGCGCTTCCTCCTATTCCGTAAACGCTGCGGCCAACTGAGAAAGGAGCCTGAAACAATATGGACAAGAAGATGGTAAAGGTTCGCCTTTTTAAAGACAATCAAAACTACACCGGAGACGTATTCGTGTCGGTAAACGGTGAAAACTATCTGATCAAGCGCGGTGTGACGGTGGACGTGCCTGATTACATTGCAGAAGTTCTCGAAAGCTCTCAGCGCGAGGATGAAAACGCGTATCTGCGCATGGAGATGGCGGAAAGAAGTTATCTGGAAAAATCCAAAGCCATGTAAACAACATTTTTGCGGTCGCGGCCTGTCGGCTGCGGCCGCTTTTGAAAGGAGGAATCAAAGGAGTATGACGGTTCAAAAGGCGATTGAGCGGGTGAATGCGCTCAGGCCGAACGCGTATGATGAAGAGCAAAAATTTGCGTGGCTTTCGGAGCTTGACGGGCGTATCAAGACGGAGATTTTTGATGCGCACGAAGACTTTGAGGATGTTTCTGTGCCCGTGTATATTCTCGGAAACCGAACGGACGAGCTGTTTGTGCCCGAACCCTATTCGGACATATACATGTATTGGCTGTTTATGAAAATGGATTTCATGAACGGCGAATTCGACCGCTTCAATAACGACGCTATGATGTACAACACTGCATGGCTCGCCTTTTCCAACTATATCAATCGGACGCATACGATCAAAAAACGCACGAAGATTGAAAATCTATAAGGAGAAAAGCTATGCAGCCGGGACTTAAATCCATCAAACGCAAGCAAAAGTTTTTATCCACATTCAAGGGGCTGTGTCTAAGGCGCGTAACGCCGGAAGGATATTTTCGGGATGCCGAAAACATTTCCTCGTCCGAATATCCCACAATTACGCCCCGAAGACCGCGTTCCATCATCAATGAATGCGCGTCCGTCCATGCCATGTATAATCATGGAAAGATGTGCTGGCTGATAGACAATGCGCTTTTTTACGGGGAGGACATGGTTGGCTTTCTCGAGCCGGGCGAAAAAATGTTTGCATCTTTGGGTGCAAACATCGTGATTTACCCGGACAAAATGCTTCTGAACACCCATACGCTTGCGCTTACCAGCCTTGAAAACGAAACGCATGCCCAAAGCGCGCGTGTGTATTCCTGCAACCATGACGGAACGCAGACAGCCGGAGCAGGCTTTTCAAAGATCGAGGCTTCCGGCATAGGCGCGGGCTTTAAGGAAGGCGACGGCGTGCGGATCACGGGGCTTACGGATGCGATTTCTGACGGAAGCTATCTTGTCGAAGCGGCGGGGGAGGATTTTCTCATCATTCTTCATACCGACGATGTGGACAAGGAGGTTTCGGGCGAAATTGCCGTTTCAAGAAAAGCGCCGGATTTCGACTTTATCTGCGCGCTGGACAACCGCGTCTGGGGCGCAAGCTCGAAGGACCACAAAATCTGCGCCTGCAAACTTGGCGATCCGACGAACTGGGAGGTGTTTCAGGGCATCTCCACCGATGCGTATCAGGCGATCGTTCCCTCTCCCGCGCCGTTTACCGGGGCGTCAAGCGACCTTGGAAGCGCTTTTTTCTTCAAGGAGGAAGAAATCATCCGCGTGTTTGGAAACAAACCTTCCAATTTTCAGGTCACTTCCTATAAAATGCCGGGCGTGGAGGAAGGCGGATGGAAATCCATTTCGTACCTTGAAAGCGCGATTTTGTATAAAGGGCTTACCGGCGTTTACTTGTACGACGGCGGAATTCCCGAAAACATCTCGGCATTTCTGGGCGACAACCGCTATACCGATGCCTGCGCGGGCGCTGTGAACGGAAAATACTACATTTCCATGCGGGACGAAACAGATGGAGAATACCGATTGTTCGTTCTGGACATGAGAACGGGCGCATGGTACAGGGAAAATGCGCCTGAGATCCGGTATTTCACGCGCTCGGGAAATGAACTGTATATGTGCGCTTCCGACGGAAAGACATACGCTGTCAACGGCGGCGGTCTCTGGTACGACAAAAACAGAGTTCCGTCCACACGGGTTGCCCTGAAAGAGCAGAAAATCGACTGGTTCTTTGAAACAGCGCCGATGACGATGTGCATGCCGAACAGGCAATATGTATCGAGCATTCATGTGCGCTGTGCGCTTAAAAAGGACGCGGGCATTACGATTGAAATGAAGGCGTTTGAGGACGGCGATTTTAAAACGGTTTTTGAGATTTCCGGAGAAACCGGCGAAAGAACCGTCACGATTCCCGTGCCTGTCCAAAGAAGCGATTCGCTTTCCCTGCGCTTTTCAGGCACGGGAGATGCAACCATTATTTCCATCGGAAAAACTTTTTCGGAAGGGAGCAATCAATAAATGGCTTTTTACATGCGTTCGCCTGTATATACGCCAAACGATCCGGTGAAGTCGGTAAAGCAGCTGCACTCGTGGCTGTATCAGCTGAATGAGAATTTGAAATTCATGTTCAGCAATCTGGACAGCGACAATTTTACCTCCGAATTTGCGTCATGTTTTTCCGAAGAAACCGCGCGCAAAACGCAGGAAGAGCTTAAAAAGCTGGACGAGGCTGTCGGCGCGCTTTCCACAAGCGGCGAATGGGAGACGCTTGATCTGGTCGGATTTATTGCCCGTAATCCTCAGACGGCGCCTGCCGTTTTGCATCTTGGGGGTCATGCATTTGTAACGGGCGAAGCCAGCCTTCTGTATCCGCTTTCCGGAAGCGTCGCAAGACCTTTGGCGAGACTGCCCGAAAGACTTCGCCCGCGAAAAAAACAGGAGTTTTTCTGCAGATCCGGTTTGTATCTCTTAATTGCGATTATCCGCGAAAACGGTGAGATTTCCATTTTCAACCCAATGGAAGAGACGCTTGCGGAAAATACGCTGGTGTCCGTGTCGTTTTCCTATGGGCTGTAAAACAAAATGCAATAAAGGAAGGAAGAAAAAACATGTCTTATAGAAATATGAAGGTCGGGATGAGCGGAGATGAGGTTAAGACGCTGAAACAGCTTCTGCGCGGCGCCGGCTATACCGTGACGGACGACGATCTTTTTGATGATCAGACCTATCAGGCGGTCAGCGATTATCAGACGGCGAACGGAATTGAACCAAACGGCGAAATTGGCGCATCCACGTGGGCAAAGCTTGCGGGAAATATCGTAAACGCCATTCCTGCGAATCTGGATACTGCGGGAAAAGTGAAATTCTTGGAGGAAAACCGTCCCAAGGACTATGCGAGCGAATATACAAAGCGGATTGACGAGATGGTCAATCAGGTTTTGTCCAGAGAGGACTTTTCCTATGATCCTGAATCCGATCCCATGTATCAGAAGATGAAAGACGAGAAAACGTATCTTGGAAAGCGCGCCATGAACGACGCGATGGGCGCGGCTTCTTCTCTTTCGGGCGGCTATGTGAATTCCTTTGCGCAAACCGCGGGCGAACATGCCTACCAGGATTATATGGCGCAGCTTGCGGGAGACATGAGCGATATGTATAAACTTGCTTTAAGCGCTTATGACGCAGAAACGAGCCGCATGGAGTCGGAGCTCAAGGCGCTTACGGACGCGGAGGAGAAGGCGTATGAGAGGTATGTGGACGACGTAAAGGAATATACCGACGCGCTTGAGTATTACTATAAAAAGCTTTTGGACGAGCAGGAACAGGCGAACTGGCTTTCAAAAAATGCGCCGGAAAAATCCACTGCTTCAAGCGCACCGAAAAAGGAGGAAGAAAAAACATACGCAAATATCCTCACGCCGTCGGAGTTTTTAAAGCGTAAAATCGCCGGAAGCAAGGACCTTGCCGCTTACGCTACCTATGCGGACTATACAAGCGCGATGAAGAAAAAATACGCATAATCAGCTTACATCGGTTACGCCGGAGATGCTCCGGCGTAATTTTGCTTTATCGCGGATTTCTCTGCTTTGTTACTGAAAATTGCGAAAGTATATTGCTTTTCCATGTCAAAAGGGTTTACAAATGACGGCAAATATGATAAAATCTGTAATATGAAAAAGTGTGTTTTATTTTCAAAAGCCCGTCGCGCCGGATGCGCGGCTGTGCGCAGGATCGTTGTTTTCTGCGTTTTGTCGGCATATCT
This sequence comes from Clostridia bacterium, assembly GCA_045532135.1. Lineage (GTDB taxonomy): Bacteria > Bacillota > Clostridia > Christensenellales > Aristaeellaceae > SFHK01. The sequence goes on from JAZSFI010000250.1 coordinate 14,281, forward strand.
GTTTTCTTTGTCCGCCTTTGCGCTTGAAATTCCGCGCTTTGTAACGCGAATTGAAGAGGGCGCGTTTATCGGAAATACCGCCATTAAGGAAGTTACGATTCCTGCGAGCGTCACCTTTATCGGAGAGGAAGCTTTTGCCGACTGCACCAATCTTACAACCATCAAAATCTTCGCAACCGATGTCGAATTTGGGGATAATGCGCTCGGACGGCTCGGCGAAAAAAGGACAATCATCGCGCATAAAGGATCAAGCGTTGAGGAATATGCCAAGCTGTATGGTTTTACCTTCGAAGAGATCGTTACAAAGGTGTCTAAGCTGCTTGCGTATGCGGATTGGCATGCTACGAAAGTGAATGAAGACGGCTCAATCGGATCATATTATGATGATTACGACTGTGTGGAATTTGTGAACGACTGCTTCAGCAAAGCGCTTGGCATGAAAACGGGGGCGGTTACGACAAACGGTATAGAAGGCTGGCGGGTAGGCAAATCCAATTACGGCGAACTCGAGAAGTATAATAAGGACGCCATTAAGATAACAAAAATCACCGATCTGCGGCCAGGCGACATCATTTGCTGGAAAGAAGATAAAAAGGATTATTGTACCCACGTTGGAATCTATGTTGGCAAAGGCGTGATCAACGGAAAAGAGTATTCGACCGGTGTTTTTGTTGATTCGTCTAATAGTAAAGGACACGTCGGCTACCGCCTGATTCCGGTAAGCGGCACCAACTTTTACACCCGCAACTTCATGTTCGGATGGCGCATTATCGAAGAATAGAAATTGGGAGGCTTTTATGCCTGTAAAAATCCCGGACAATATGCCCGCGGTACAGACCCTGAAAAATGAAAATATCTTTGTCATGACCGACGGGCGCGCCCGTCATCAGGACATAAGACCACTGAAAATCGGCATCGTCAATCTGATGCCGATTAAGCCTGTTACGGAGACCCAGATTTTAAGGCTTTTGAGCAATACGCCGCTGCAGGCGGAAATCACTTTCATCCGAACCGGCACATATACGGGCAAGAATACCGACGTTTCCCATCTTGAAACCTTCTATGTCACGATTGACGATGTGATCCAAAAGGGAGAGAGATTCGACGCGTTCATTGTGACGGGCGCGCCGGTTGAAAAGCTCGATTTCGAGGATGTGCTGTACTGGGACGAGCTTACGCGCCTGATGGACTGGATGGATGAGAATGTGTACTCATCGATGTTCATCTGCTGGGCGGCTATGGCGGCGCTTTATCACCATTACGGCATCCCCAAGCATGCGCTTTCAAAAAAATGCGTGGGCGTTTTTTCGCACAAGGTAGTCAATACCCATCATCCCTTGACGCGCGGCTTCAATGAAACCTTTCTGGCGCCGCATTCCCGCTATACGGAAGTGCGGAAAGAGGACATAAGGGCGGTTGACGATCTTGAAATCATTGCGGAAAGCAATGTCGCCGGCGTGTACATCACTTCGTCCAAAAACGGCCGCCGCGTCTATGTGACCGGGCACGGTGAATACGATGTGGATACGCTCAGAAACGAATACCTTCGCGACACCGCGCAGGGAATCACGGATTCCTTCCCTGTCAACTATTTCCCGGACGACGATCCGGAGAAAGAGCCGGTCATGCGCTGGCGTTCACATTCAAGCCTTTTGTACATGAATTGGCTGAATTATCTGGTCTATCAGAACACGCCGTACAATTTGTCAAACTTATAAACCAACCGTCCTGCAAACAAAGATTCGTTTGCAGGACGCTTGTTTTATGTTTTTTAAATGGTTTCGAGGGCCTGCTTGATATCGTCAATCAGATCCGCAGCATTTTCAAGGCCGCAGGAGATTCTGACAAGACCTGCCGGTACGCCGGCGGCCTTTAACTGCTCGTCCGTCATCTGGCGATGCGTGGAGGTGGAGGGG
>JAZSFI010000385.1:0-10397 GCA_045532135.1 Clostridia bacterium
AAAGCTATCGTCAACGCCTTATATCGGCAGTTATCCACGTTACAGTACGCTGAAGGAGCAAGGATATCGAGTGCTGATTGTGCAGCGTCACCTTATATTCTACAAAGTTGACGAGGAGAAAAAGCAGGTCATGATCTATGCTGTTGTGGATGCGAGACAGCATTATGTAAACCTGATCTGACAGAAAAAGGAAAGCAGGATGGATGTTTTCTGCATCCATCCTGCAAAAGGAAATATTACGAACTGGTGAAAACGGTGCACAGATTGGTACGCAACCCTCATGGTCGAAAAAATGCTTAATAGGAAGAAACTTTTTGAAAGCTGTTTGACTGTAACTCTTAATCAGGGTGTCCAGGGTTCGAGTCCCTGAAGGTGTATGAAAAACCGGTTGCCGAAAGGCGACCGGTTTTTGTTTATCTTTAATGAAGCGCGTCATGCTTTTATGCATGGCGCGCTTTGCTTTATTGAGCCAAAGTTCTTCTTCCTCAGCCGAACTCGTTGCTGAGGTCTTCCGGCTGATCGATGATCTCCGGCACATTCAGAAGATAATCAAACAACTCCTCCCCAATCACCTGCTTTGCGTATTCGATCGCGGCGCCCTCATAGGGCGTATCCATCACACGCACCATGTTTTCGATCGGTTTGGCTTTGCCCTTATGGTGCGGCGCATTTTCGTCGTATTCATAAATGCCGAGATTCAGTCCGAATTCGTGAGGATTGTCGATTGTGGAGTGATGCGTCATCATATCGACCGTCTTCATATTTCTGGCCTTCATAAATGAAAGAACATAGCCCGCGGCGGCCTGCTTTTTCATAAGATTTGAAAGCGGACCAGAACCGCTGTTGAAGCCCTGCTCGCTGAAAAGAATCCTGCGCTGCGCGCCTTTATAAAGGAATTGGGGCTTTGAAAGGTATTCTTCGAGCACTTCCATATTTTTGTAGGTAACAAGGCGCGTGGTCAATTCAAACGTTGCCATGCGGTCAAACCAGAAATTCGGCTGATCAAAGCTCTCAGGATAGGGATGGTGGGCCAGATGCCATGGGAAATTTCCGTCTCTTTGGCAATTTTCGATCAGAAGATCGAGCAGCTCTTTTCCTTTAAAGAAGTAGTTTGGATCGCCTATATTCACGTTCCAGTTGTTTGCAAGGGAAATGTAGATGCGGAAATTCTTAAAATGTCTTGCAGCGGCGATCCATGCAAGGCGCATCGCCGTAGTGTATTCCGCCATGTAATACGAGGGTGCAACCGGCCCCATATTGCCCCAGTTGTACTGAAGGTTGATTTCGTTTGAAATGATTGCTCCGTTGATGCGACCGGTCTCTTTGTTTCCGGCAGCATATTTTTCCGAAAGGAAACTCAGAAACGCCGCAAACACGCGCTGTCCCTCGACGGTGGTCATATTGAACGCGCTGATAAACGCATAAGGCGCATCTTTTTCAAAATTTGGATGCAGACACGTATTTAACATATCCTCCTCACGCTTGGATCCAAAGCGTAAGGGCGAATTGAGCACGACCACGGTACTTACTTTGTAGCCCTTGATCAGGTGTTCCATTTCCTCTACCGCATCTTTGAAAATGTAATACGTCTCTCCCTCAAAGCGGTACGGAAATGTTCCGGGCTGTTCTTTCAAGGAAATAAACGCCGGCAGATTGATGTCGGGGCGTCCCTGCTGGTCGCAGCCAAGCGGAGCTGCGATTTCGTAAGAAGTATTAAGCGATTTGATGGTTGAAAGCGTTGGATAAGGCTCAGAACACGCGGAATTTTCAATTTCCGTCACATAGCAAACGCCCTGAATTTTTTCTTCGCCCTCAAACAGACAAAACCGTCCAAACGCCCTGTCATGTTCGCCGTTCAGACGCGATACGCAGCCTGCGCCACCCTTGAACGAAAGCATCTGCTTGTCCAAAATAACGTTTTCTCCGTGAATAACCGGCGATTCCTCGGTCATGCTGAGCATACCGTCAAACGGCTCGTCCAGCACAAAACAAATGTCTTCCTTCCGCGCGATGATATCAATGAGCTTCATAATGCACGCCTCCTCAATTCGCTTGGATATGTATCGCCGCGCCTGACGGCTCTGATTCATTATAGCATTGTTAATTCTCGGATGTCAATGTACAACCCGCCTAGTAAACAGAAAACCGCCCCCGGAATTCTATCCGGAGGCGGTGTTTATCTCTTGAATTACTTCAGGGTGTCGGCAAAGAAAGCGCCGGTCGCGTCCACAGCGTTCAGAAGAGATACGAAGTCGGGTTCTACGAAGGTGTTGAAGGTGTGATCCATGCCCTCGATGAAGTGGGTAGCGGACTTTTCGTGAGTGCTGCAGGCAACGATTTTGTTGCTCCACTCTGGATCGACGGTTACGTCCATGGTGCCATGGATGGCAAGAACGGGGCCGTTATAGCCTTCGGTGAACTCTTTAAGAACGTCGGTGTTGGCAACGTCTTCCGCCCACTGGATGGAAACGTTCAGATTCTCGCGCCAGTCAAACTCCATGACGAAGTAGCCGTTCTGCTTGGCTTCTTCATAGTCAGCCTCGGCAAAGAAACCGTCCAGCATCATGTCGGGTGCGCCAGCCCAGGTTACGAGGGACTTAAAGACAGTGGGTTCCCAAGCGCAGGCGAGAAGCGCGTCGGTGCCGCCCTGGCTCCAGCCCATTACGCCGATGGCTTCGGGGTTAATGGTGGGAAGAGTCTTCATGTAGTTGGCAGCGGCAACCGCATCCGCTACGGCAGACTTGAAGTTGTAAAGCATGTAATCGGCGGTGGATTCGCCGTTGCCGGGGAAATCGATGCGGATGGTGGCAATGCCGTACTTCTCAGCAAGAACAGGCGCGGCAGTCTTGTAACCGTTGCCGGCTTCTTCACGGTTGGAGCCGGTGCCGTGGAGCATTACAACTGCCGGGAACGGGCCTTCGCCTGCAGGCATGCAAACGGTGGCAGGAATGTCATACTGTTCGGTCGGGATGGAAACAACGGTCTCGGTGCAGGCAGCTTCTTCCGCAAAAGAAACGGCGCACAGGCAGAGCATGAGGACGAAAACGAGAGAAACAAGCTTCTTCATGGAACGTACCTCCTTAAATTTTCCTTTCGGACATCTCTATTTTAGCACATATGGTATTTATGATTCAATGGAGCGCATATAAACATTGTGTTTCACATTTGCGCTTTTTATTTTGTCATGCTATAATAAAGGAACTTTTACTCGGGAGGCAGCTATGCAGGACACTTTACTGATCGGCGGAAAAATCATCGACGGTACCGGAAAAAAGCCGTATTTTGCCGATATCGCCGTCAAGGACGGAAGAATCTCACACATCGGGAATCTTTCCGCAATGCATGCAAAAAACACGCTGATATGCGAAAATCTATGCGTATCCCCCGGTTTTATCGACGCCCATTCGCACTCGGACACATCGTTTTTAAAGGACAGTTCCTACGCTTCCAAGCTAACGCAGGGCATCACGACGGAAATCTGCGGTCAATGCGGATCCAGCCCGTTTCCATCCTTAAAGGAAAAGCTTGACAAACATGACAAGTGGCATTTCGAAAGCTTTTCGGACTTCAAAACGGCCTTTGAAAAAAGCGATTATTCCATGGCCGTCAATCAGGCGATCCTGGTCGGCCACGGAAGCCTGCGCGCAGGCGTGATCGGATATGAAGACAGAGAAGCGACAGCCGCAGAACTTGAACAGATGAAATCGCTTTTAAGGCGCGATCTGGAGTCCGGCGCCTGGGGCATGTCATTGGGACTTGAATACTCGCCCGGCTTTTTCGCAGGAAAGGACGAGCTTCATGCGCTTTCAAAGGTTGTCAAAGAATATGACGGCCTTATTCCCTGTCACATGCGAAATGAAGGTCTTGAAATCGACAAAGCAATCGATGAGCTGATCGAAATCAATCAGAAAACCGGCGCGCACGTTCATATTTCCCATCTCAAAATCGATTCTTTTCATGTTCACGGACGCGCAGGCGAAGTTTGGAACAAGATTGAGAAAGCGCAGAGAAGCGGCGTGAACATTACCTGCGACCTCTATCCCTTCCTTGCTTCCTGCACGGATCTTACCATCCGCTGCCCCAAATGGAGCCGGGAAGGCGGAAACCGGATGCTGCTGAAACGCCTAAAAGGACCTGAAAGAGCTCGGATTGTGGAAGGCATCCGGGCGCATTACTTCAGCGCAGAACGCGCTGAAACCTGCCTTTTCGCAGACGACGGCGGCCTTTTCCCGGAAATTGTCGGGCATACGCTTCGCTTCGTCGCTGAGGAAATCCTTGGAACGCGCGACTATGCTGAGGCTGCATCTGAAATTCTCCTTCGCACAAACGCGGATGCAGGCTGTATCTTCTTTGTAATGAGCGAAAGCGACATGCTGCATTTTCTTTCAAAAGACGTTTCCATCGGTTCGGACGGATGGGCGCTCCCGGGCGATCCGGGAGTCGTCAGATCCAAGCCGCACCCCCGCTCCTACGGCGCAATCACGGAGTTTTTTCGTCTGGCGCGCGAAAAAAATCTCTGTCCCATAGAAGAAGCCGTCCGGCGCGTCACGAAAAAAAGCGCCGACTTAATCGGTCTTCGCGACCGCGGCGTCATAAAAGAAGGACTTTTTGCCGATATCTGCGTGTTTGACGATCAAACCATCGCTCCCGCCGCCACATATCTTGATCCCGTGAAACTTTCAAAGGGCGTAAAATATGTTCTTGTAAACGGAGAAATCGCTTTAAAAGACGGCGTTCAAACGGATGTGCGCGCGGGCAGATTCCTGACTAAAAGATAAGCACAAAAAGGGGCTGTTGCAGAAATAATATCAGCAACAGCCCTCAAAATGGTTTTTCCTGCAAAGCGTAGGGCGGGAGCTTGCTCCCGCCTGAAAAATGTATGTATCAGCGGCAGGAGCAAGCCCCTGCCCTACCGATATTTATACAAAACCAAATGAAAAATGCATTTTGTCAGAAATCCTTGAAAGGAGCCAAAGCAGAGAATTCATCATCTGCTTCAGCTCCTTCTTTCGGTTATTTTTCTTCCTCTTCTTCCTCAAGAACCGTGACAATCGCGTTTTCCATTCTGTGTTCGAAGACCTCAACGACCTTGATATGAAGTCCGTTTGCGTCAACTTCAAACTGCGTGCCGTCCTCGGGAATAAAGCCGTATTCTGCAAAAACAAAGCTTCCGAAGGTTTCGCTGTCTTCAACAGGAAGCGCCTTTCCAAGCGTCTGCGCCACGGTAACCATGTCGCAGGTGCCCTTGATGCGCCATTCGTTCTCGCCGATTTTCTCGATCTCGCTCTCCTGCGTCTCCTCAGCAGGCTGATCTTCGTCAAAATCGCCCACAAGCTGCTCAAGCAGATCGTTCATGGTGATAATACCGAGCATTCCGCCGTATTCGTCCAGAACCACCGCCAAACGGTTGCGCGTCTTTTTCATTTGTCGGAAAAGGACGTTTGCGCATACGGTCTCAGGCACGAAAAACGCAGGTTTCACTGCAAATTCCATTATATTTTCGCGGCTTCTGTCCTTGAGGCGGAAATAGTCGCGCGCATGAAGAATGCCGATAATATGGTCTGCGGTTTCCTCGCAAACGGGATACAGAGAGTGCGTGCTGGAAAAAATGGTCTTTTCCCATTCCTCATTGCTTTCTTCCGTCCACAGCATTTCCACTTCTGTTCGGTGCGTAACGAACTCGCTCGCGGGCAGGTCGTCAAACTCGAACACATTGTTGATGATCGCCTGCTCCTCGGGGTCGATGACGCCCTTTTCGCTTCCGGCGTCCACCATCATGCGGATCTCTTCTTCGCTGCCTTCCTCATCCTCTTCATCCGGATTCATGCCCAGCATGCGCAGCATGATATTCGTGGAAAACGTCAAAACGGCAACAATGGGCGCAAAGATTTTGGAAATCAGACTCACAAGCCCACTGATTGAATGCGCCAGCTTTTCCGCGTTTTTCATGGCGATACGTTTGGGCACAAGCTCGCCGAAAACAAGCGTAAAATAGCTCAGAATCAGCGTAATCAGCACAACCACAATCGCGTCCAGGGTCGCCATCGGAAGCTTGACGCCAACGGAAACAAGCCATCCGACCAGCGCGTCCGAAAAGTTTTCCGCAGCAAACGCCGAGCCCAAAAAGCCTGACAGCGTAATTGCCACCTGAATCGTCGCAAGGAATCTCGCGGGCTGACTCGTAAGCTTTTCAAGCCGTCTGGCGCGCCTATCGCCCTGTGCGCTCAGCTGCGCCATGCGCGCATCGTTCATGGAGATGACCGCAATTTCCGCGCAGGCAAAAATTGCATTGAGAAGAATCAAACAAAGCTGCAGAAGAAGCTGACCCCATATGTGAGTATCCAAGATAATCCTCCTAAATTTACACTTGACGTTTGGAAAGCTTAAAACTAATGAAAGATACGCAAATAAGGCAAGACCCTGACCTAAATTACATTTAGAGGGTTTTGCCTTATACTTTTATCTGTTCAAAGGATATTGCTCTCGACTGTTACCGCCTGAACTGTCCCCGTCCATTTGTTTTGAACCTGTTCCTCTCGTCATCGTAGATTACGTTAAAATGATATCACAACCCTTGCCCTCTGTCAACAGAACAGACGCACGATTCATGATAATTTTCTGTAGAGCAAATAAAACTTCCGAAACGACTCGAAATATATTTGACAAACTTACGCAAAACATGTAATATGTTATTGTCAGGAGGTGTTTCCTTGAAACGCATTCGTTTTATTTTTTCTATACTGTTGATCTTTTTCGCGTTCGCCGCTTTCGGCGCGTTTTCCGAGGACTGCGATCACGCGTGGAGCTATACCAACAACGGAGAAAGCGGCCACACCGCAAGCTGCCCGCTTTGCTCCCAAACGCGAACGGACGCTCACAATCTGACCTACAGCAAAAAAAGCGCAACCTGCCTTTCCCCCGCCGAAATAAGCTACGCCTGCACCTTGTGCTCCTACACCTATTCCTACACCGAGGGCGAAAAAAATCCCGACCACGCGTGGAGCGAATACGTTTCTGTCCGAAAAGCAACCTGCCGGGAAAGCGGCATACAGTCGCGCACGTGCCGGGACTGCGGACAGGTGGAAAGCGCCGAAATCGCGCAGCTTGAGCATAATTATGGCGACTGGAAGCAGTATGACGAAAAGTGGCACATCCGCTACTGCAAAACCTGCGATTGGGCTTACAAGGGCTCGCACCGTTTAAACGACGGAGAAATCATCGTAAAACCCACCGAAAGCCAGCTGGGGCTTGTCAAATACACCTGCCGTGTGTGCAGCGACACCTTTGAAAACATAATGCGCATAGACGGCGCAATCTACGCAAAAGAAGCGGAGGATGTGCTTGGAAACGGCACAAAATACCTTATCGCCGCAACCGGAAATGAAGAAGATGCAGGCAGTCACGAAATCGTTCTGACAAGCGGCGCAAGCATCGATCTGCGCCCGACAAATGAAAGCGAGTTCTGCGTCTATGCAAGCAGCGCGACCGGAAACTACGCCGGCATATGCGCAGAATCCGGCGAAACTGCAATCGATGTTATCCCTAAGGCGGACTTTGAAACCGCGGATCTCGAATTTCTTCTCATAAGGAAAAACGCAAGCGCGGTCCTGCGCATTTTCAACGCCTCCGGCGCGCTTGAAATCGGGGATCTGGACGGCGCGCGCGTGATCATCGCCCAGCACAAAAATACGGACGGCACTGTATGTACGCTTCTTATGCGTCTGACAGAAAAGCGCGAAACGATCGAGGGCGAGGCCGAAATCCATATTTCAAAAGGCTCCGTTCTCAAAATCTCAAACCAAAACAGCAAATACACGTTTACGCTTCCCGAAAACAGCAGGAAAATTGCCTCCCTCACCTTCAAATATAATCGGTCAAGCGGAAAAATCACGGTTTCTCCCAGAAACCATGAAAACAATGCAAACGGAACCAGCGTACATATCCTTGAAGGTATAGAATTTTTGCAAACCGCGAAAAACACGAAAACGGCCGAAACCACCGTTCATTTGACAAATGAACACGGCTCCTGGCGGCTTCGCGCTTCTTTCCCGGCAGGATACACGCTGGAAACACCGCTGTTTCGTCCGGATGGCACGTATGTCCACAAACCCATCCGCTATCTGATGGATGAAAAGGCGCTGGGCGCGCTTATGCTGATTGATCCCATGCCCTGCGAGCCTGAAACTCAGGAAGAATCAGCAGTACTCACAATGCCCGAAGCGCCCAGCGTAACGCCCACCCCGACATCAGCCCCCGCTGCTGCGCCGTCGCCTGCACCTACGTCTGCACCCGAAATCGAAAAACCGGTATTTGCACCCGTATCCGCATCGGAAGCCAATCTTCTGACGGATGAACCCGTTGTCCTTTTAAGAAACGATAAAAAGGCCTTTGCACCCGGCGAGCATCCCGAAATTATCGTTCAGTTCGACTCCATGTACTTCTTTATCAGTTACGCAGAGGATAAAGACAGCCCTAAGGTAACGTCGATCAAGCTTGTCGAGCAAGGCGCATCCTTTAAAATTCAGACTGGCTATTCCCTGCCCTCGGAGTTCAGTTTGTCCGCCGGAACAACCTCCGTCACCATCAGCGCACAAATCAAAACTGCGAACGGAAAAAATACGGAGATTTCGCTCGGAACCTACAATATCTCGCGGTAAACCAATTGCAAAACCGCAGGTAATATTATAGAATATAATCATTCAGAAATATATACTCGGGAGGATCATTCAATGAAGATGGGTGAAAAAGGCGCCACCGTTCGTCTGGCAATTATCGGTCTGGGCGGACGCGGCATAGGGCAGACGGAAACACTCATTCAGATGCCGGACGTCGAGGTCACATGCGTGTGCGACGTGTATGAGGATCGCGTAAAAAACGGTCAGGATCTGATTGAAAAGCATCGTCCCTACCGCCCGGACGGCGAGACCGACTATAAAAAGGTCATCTGCCGCGCGGATGTGGACGCCGTGTGCGTATTCACAAGCTGGGAAACCCATATCGAAATCGCCGTTGCCGCGATGCGTCAGGGCAAAAAGGTCGCAATTGAAGTCGGCGGCGCAACCTCAGTAGAGGAATGCTGGAAACTTGTCCGCGCAAAGGAAGAAACCGGCATCGAGTGCATGCTGCTTGAAAACTGCTGCTACGGAAAAGAAGAAATGACGCTTCTTAACATGGTTCGGCAGGGCGTCTTCGGAACGCTCGTTCATTGTCAGGGCGGCTATCAGCACGACCTGCGCGATGAAATCGGAAACGGAGACATCATCCGCCACTACCGCCAGAGACATTTCCTTCAGAGAAACGCGGAGCTCTACCCCACCCACGAGCTCGGCCCGATCTGCGAATACCTGTCCATCAACCGCGGAAACCGCATGGTAAGTCTGGTCGCCATGGCCTCGAAAGCCGCAGGCCTGCACGAATGGCTGGAAGCCAACCGCGCGGATTCTCCCTTGGCAAAAGCCGAGGTCAATCAGGGCGACATCATGACCACTTTAATCAAGTGCGCAAACGGCGAAACCATCGTCCTGACCCACGACTGCACCCTCCCCCGCCCCTATTCCAGAGGCGGCCGCGTGCAGGGCACCAAAGGCATCTGGCAGGAAGACAACCGCGGCATTTACATCGACGGCAGAACCGTAAACGACCCCAACCATTGGACGCACAGCTGGGAAAGCGACGAGCCCTATATGAAGGAATATGAGCATCCGCTCTGGAAGGAATATGAGGAATTCGGCCTTCGCGGCGGTCACGGCGGCATGGACTACCTGGTTCTTCGCGCCTTCATCGAAAGCGTTCAGAAAAACGAATGCCCCCCGATCGATACCTACGACACCGCCAGCTGGATGGTCATCACCGCCCTCTCCGAGCAGTCCGCCGCCATGGGCGGCATGCCCGTAGCCATCCCGGATTTCACGGAAGGCAAATGGCTTCAGAAGAGAGAAACATTTGCTACCGGCGAATATGTTTTGAATTAAAGATAAAAGCTTTCGGATCATTCCAGTCCGAAAGCCTTTTTATATTTCGAAGCTGAGGGTGTCCAAGTCTGTATAACAGGAACAAACGCATCTGCTGTATGGTTTTCCGCCTGAATTGCCTCCAAAAAAGCCCTACATCCACTCAACCGCCTGAATCCCCAGCGCGTCCAGATGCTTTAATAGGATCTTCTTCGTGGCGTACATCAGATACAGCCACGCGTTTTTCTTATTCTCATCCGTTTCCGTAAGCGCCTTGTTTTCCGCATAGAAGCTCGAAAAGGCCGACGCGATTTCAAAGGCGTTTTCGGCGATGACGTTCGGGGCTTTATCTTCGTAGGCGGACAGGAACTTGTCTCCCGTTGAAAGGAGGATGTGAATCAGATTATATTCACTGTCCGTATAGATTTCAGCGGGCGCGTGAAGCTC
>JAZSFI010000296.1:0-3126 GCA_045532135.1 Clostridia bacterium
GGTTGCCCAGATGGTCGATATCGTCGATGTCGCCGATGCCGTAGAAGAGGGAGAACTGGTAGCTGACGGAAGAAATAATGTCGTCTACCAGAATGTGCTTGGGAATCAGGTGGTTGCTCTCCGCTTTCAAAGTTTCGTTCAGAGGCAGGCCGTCAGCCTTGACCTTTTCCAGAACCTCGATCAGGGTGGGAACGTGTACTCGCTCGCGGGGAGAAACGATTTCTTCGTCGTACTGGCGGAACAGTTCGGGATCATAATCCTTTAAGAACTCGCCGAGACGGACAAAGTTATTTCCGACAACCTTGACTTCGTGGCCGTCAACCATCAAAAGCACGCGGTTGATGCCGGCGTTCTGGATCTTCTCCGCCATTTCGCGGGAGATGACAGAACCTGCTTCAACCATGATTTCGCCGGTGTAGGGATGGGTGATGGTTTCGGCGGCTTCACGATTACGGATGCGCTGGGCAATGGCAAGCTTCTTGTTGAACTTATAGCGGCCAACATGCGCAAGGTCGTAACGCTTGGGATCAAAGAAGGTGGAATTGATGAGGTTGGTGGCAGACTCAACCGACGGCGGCTCGCCGGGGCGGAGCTTGTTGTAAATCTCGATCAAAGCCTGCTCGCGGCGGGACTTGAAGCGGTCGCTCTTGTCCTCGGAAGCGTCTCTGGCAATAGTTGCGCTTACGCGCTCGTCATCGCCCAGAAGATCAATGATCTGCGCATCGGTTTCAACGCCCATGGCGCGAAGAAGCACAGTGATGGGCAGCTTGCGCGCGCGGTCAAGGCGGGCGTAGAGAACATTGTTTGCATCGGTCTCATACTCAATCCACGCGCCGCGGTTGGGGATCATCTGCGCGGAATAGAGGAAAGCACCGGTTTTGTCGATGGTCTTGGAGAAGTAAACGCCGGGAGAGCGAACAAGCTGAGATACAATAACGCGCTCCGCGCCGTTGATGATGAAGGTGCCGTAGTCGGTCATGATCGGGAAATCACCCATGAACACTTCGGATTCCTTGATTTCGCCGGTCTGACGGTTGGTAAGTCTCACGGTAACCTTTAAAGGCGCCGCGTACGTGGAATCGCGTTCTTTGCATTTCTCGACAGTATTCTTCGGCGTCTCGTCAAGCGTGTAGTCGACAAACTCGAGGGACAGGTCGCCCGTAAAGTCCGAAATGGGCGATACGTCAGCCAGTACCTCTTTCAGGTCAACTTTCAGAAAATGCTGATATGAGTTCTTCTGAACCTCAATCAGATCCGGAACGCCAAGCGCCTCTTCAATGCGGGCAAAGCTCATTCTTGTACGCTTACCCTGTTTCACCGGATGGACCATGTTCGCCCTCACTCCTTACTTTTCTTGGAAAACCGATTCGGATTCCGAACCGGCAGAACCGTACGTTGAAGCGTTAATTTTTCGATAATTTATAGGAAATTCATATCACCGGGATTTGAATTTTTGATGCCCGCGCCCTCATTTTTGCGTTTTTACCACAAAAAGGCGCTTATCGCTCCATATTAACGCAGTATATAATGATATCATGCATCCTTTATTCTGTCAACCATGATTTTTCACCCGTAGGGGCAAAAATAGGCTTATATTTCAAAATTTAACACATTTTGTCTGTGTTTTAACCTGTTTTGCTGTACCGCCGCCAACCGATGCTCAGATTGCGTTAAACTTTCTTTTTGCATTATTTCCTGCATAATCAGTAAGTTTCACACAAAATATGTTTGAAATAGACTGACGATTGGGTTATAATAGGATTACTGAATTGGGAGGGATGTTTATGAAGATCGCTTTCGGCTGCGATCACAAAGGATATATCCTGAAAAAAGCGGTTATAAAGCATATCGAAAATATGGGTCACGAAGTTGTGGATTTTGGCTGCAACTCTGAAGAAAGCGTCCATTACCCCATTTACGGGGAAAAGGTTGGACGCGCAGTTTCAAACGGCGAATGCGATTTCGGCGTTCTGATCTGCGGAACAGGCTGCGGAATTTCACTTGCCGCATCCAAGGTGAAAGGCATACGCGCGGTAAACTGCTCAGACACTTATACTGCGCGCCTTGCGCGCATGCATAACAACGCAAACGTCATCTCCATCGGCGCAATGGTCGTCGGAGAAGGTCTTGCAATCAATCTGGTTGAAACATTCCTTACGACTTCCTTTGAAGGCGGCCGCCACGCAATGCGCCTTGAGATGATCGATCAAATCGAACCCTGATAAAGCGCAATACGGAGGATGAACAGATGCTGATCACCGGAAAAGAAGGATTCGTCCCCTATCAAGGTAAAACCATTCGATTTTTAAATCAGAGAAGCGCTGACTGGACGCATCCTTACGAATACCCCGCCGATCCCGGCAGTAATTTAAAAAATGCCGGATGCGGAATCTTTTCCGTATGCTTTGCGGCGGAAAAAATGAGCGGAAAGCGCATCGAAGTGGAAGAGCTTGCAGATTTCTCCTGCCGGGAAGGCGGACGCGGAGACGACGGGACCGACCGCCCAGCCCTTTTGACTGCGCTTGAAAAGCATGGCCGCAGCAAAGAGTACGGCTTCACATACGACGGCCTCGGTCTTCAGAATGACCATGAAAAGCTCTGGGAGGTTCTCATGCATGGCGGGTGCGCGCTTTGCAATCTTCGTCCCGGACATATTGTCTGCCTTATAGAGGCGCGTCAGGCAAACGGCGAAAAACAGGTGCTCGCCATCGACAGCCATTCCGAGAGCGCGGATGCACGGATTCAGGATCAGGTGCGCGAAATCATTCCGGAAAGCCGAGTCGTTTCGCACATTAAAAATGCAAGCGGTCTTGTGACCGGCTATCAGATTTCCCACGGTATGTTCTGGGTTCCCCTTTCGCTTCCCAGAAACTTTAATCTCCTCTACCCTATCGAAAATAAGTAAAGTGTTTTTCGGCGCTCCGTTTATTCGGGGCGCCTTTTTATGGCACATAAACCGATCCGGCAAGCCGGACTTTCTCCTGCAAAGAGCATTTTTCAAAAACAAAAAACCAAGAAGAATTTCCGTGAGATCTGTTTAGCAGGCAGTTGAGAAGATAATGGGCATGCTTCCACCACGGGAGCATGCCCTTCCCTATGCTTTATGCAATTCTAAGCGCATTAACC
>JAZSFI010000387.1:0-3847 GCA_045532135.1 Clostridia bacterium
GCGGTCGAGGCGCATTGCACGGTTCCGCAGACATTTACGAGATTATGATCGATGTCCGTAAAGTTGAAGGCGCGCATTTCGGGATCAATGACAGGCGTTTTTGAGAGCCCGCACGCCCACGCGCTGGAGCCGACAGTGATATAGGCGCCGTTTTCGGAGTATACGCCCGATCCGTGCGTGGAACAAGGGCCGTCGCCTGCGCCGATGGAAACGGGAATGCCGCTTTTAAGTCCCAATGCATCGGCGGCTTTTTTGCAAAGATGACCCGAAATATCCGTTGAAGGGTAAAGGTCGGGAAGCTTTTCTTTATCGACGCCCACTGCGGACAGGATGGTATCATCCCACGCGCGGGTATGAATGTTCATGCCGCCGAAAAGCGACGCATCGGAATAATCGCTGCGTCCGCAGATGCCCGTAAGATATCCGTAGAGAACATCCTTGGTATTCACAAACGAATGCGCCTGCTTGTAAAGATCGGGGTAATGTTTTTTAAACCACATGAGCTTGGGAAGTCCGTAGTGAACGTCCGGACGGTTGCCGGTGATTGCATAGAAGGTTTTTGCGCCTAAAATGCTTGTGATATCATCCACTTCTGCCTGGGAGCGCGTGTCCAGATGGATGATGTTCGGGTGCAGGGCTCGTCCGTCCCGGTCGATCGGAACAAGGCCGTTCATCGTGCCGGTAAGACCGATGGCGCAAACGTTTTCAAGACCGCGCGTGCCCGAAAGCGCTTTCATGGCATTTTGAACGGCGCAAATAAAGTCCTCCGCTTTTTGCTCCGCCCAGCCGTCTTTGGGATAATAGGTCGGATATTCCGAGACCGTGGCTTTGATCAGCGTGCCGCTTACGTCAAACAAAGAGCATTTCAGTCCGGAGGTTCCGGCATCCATGGTCAGAATCGCAGGCATAATTCAACCTCCCGTGAAAAACGGCGGCGCTTAATCAGGCGCCGCCGATACTGTGTCGGTCAGGGCTTTTCAACGTGCGGGCATCCGAGTGAATCGGTGCGATAGATGGGCTTGGCCCAATAAACTGCGTTTTTGATGACTTTCTGGATTTCTGGGATTTTGAAGGTGGGATTGGTTTCGTGACCGGGCTGGAAGTAGAAGATTTTTCCGTTTCCGCGGCGATAGGTCAGGCCGCTTCGGAAGACTTCGCCGCCTTCATAGCCGCCGATAAACACGGTTTCGAGGGGCTCCGGTACGGTAAAGGGCTCGCCGTAGGTTTCTTCATGGGGGAGATAGATGAATCTGCCGATGCCCTGCGCGATGGGGTGCGCGGGATTTACGGTCCAGACGCGCTCGAAGTCGCCGTCCTCGCGCCAGGTGAGCGAGCAGGGCGTGCCCATTAAAAGTTTGAAGGGCTTTGATTCGTGCGCGGAATGGAGGAAGATTGCGCCCATGCCCATCTGAACATGATCGCGAACGCGCTGAGCAACCTCGTCCGGCACCTGACCGTGCGCCATGTGTCCCCACCAGATGATAACGTCGGTTTCTTTTAAAACATCTTCAGTCAGACCGCACTGATCATCCAGAAGGGTTACGGTTTTGACCTTAATATCTTCACATTCAAGCGCTTTTTTCAGCGTCATATGGATACCGTCGGGATATACTTCGCGAACGCGCTCTTCGGTGCGCTCATGAACGAATTCGTTGAAAATGGTGACGCGGATCATGATTTGTCCTCCTTATTGATAGAAGATGATTCATTATACCACATAAGCGGAAAGGCACGCAACGGAGAAATGCAATTTGCGCACAAAAAGATTGGATTTTTCATTTAAAAGGGGTTTTTGTTGTCAGAATCAGGTTCATGGTGTATAATACATGCAGGAAAGCGACTTTTTGTTGAAGGAGCTAAAATGAGAAAAAAACGTGTTCTGTTGAGTGCGCTGGTTTTCATGCTGCTTGCATTTTTGTCGGCGGCGTCGGCGCAGGAGGAAAAAGTGATCATGCTGCCAAGCGGCGTTATGCAAATCGGCGAAGAAGCGTTTTCGGACGATGCTTCGATTACCGCCGTTTTGATTCCCGGGGCGGTTTCGATTGCGGATAATGCATTTTCGGGATGCGAAAATATAAAGACGCTGATTATTTTGGGAAACACGGTTTCTTCGTTTGAAAACGCTTTTTCGCTTCTTCCGATCGAGCGTGTATATTGCCCGGTCGGGTCGGAAGCTGAGGCGTATTATGAAGGAAAGGGAATTCAAGTGTATCCGGTTTCCGAATATGCGTCGGACGGCGAATTTCAAAGCGAGATTCAGGGCGCGGGCGTTGTGATCACGGGATATACGGGCACAGAGACGCTGGTTCAGATTCCGTCTTCAATCCGCGGGCTTCCCGTTGTCGCCGTTGGTGAGCGTGCATTTTATGAAAACCAGACGATTCTAAGCGTCATTGTGCCCGAAGGCGTTGCTTCCATTGGTAAACATGCGTTTTTCGGATGCAGGGCGCTTGAAAACGTGATTCTTCCGGGCAGTATTACGAAAATCGGAGACTATGCATTTCAGAATGCAAGAAACATAAAAGCAATCGATTTGAGCCGGAATCTGCGTTCGCTCGGAGAGAATCCGTTTTTGAACTGCGCGCTGCTTTCAAACGTAACAGGGCTTGAAGAAAATCCGTATTTTGCGTTTTCCGAAGGCATGATTTCAGACGTGCGTCAGGGAAAGATTGTTTCTTATCTGACCAATATGCGCCATGATCATGTGGTTATCCCAAAGGGAATTACCTCTGTCGGAAAATACGCGTTCAGCTATGCGCAGACGCTTTCATCGGTTACGTTTTCAGACAGCGTTTTGGAAATCGAGGACTTTGCGTTTTATGAATGTCCGTCGCTTAAAACGGTTCAGGCCGAAGGCGTTTTAAAGAAAATCGGAAAGTCTGCCTTTCAAAACTGCGAAGGCCTGAGCGCGGTTCACCTCAAAGAAGGGCTCACGCATGTGGGAGACTATGCATTTAAAAACTGCAGATCCCTTCCTGAAATCACGCTTCCCGAGACCGTTGAGTATCAGGGAAAGGGCGTTTTTGAAATCGACAAGCGGTTTGAAGGAACCGTAATGAGCATTGTGCCCTTGTTCCAGTTTCATTACAACAAAACCATCTGCGTGATCAGGGGTGAGGAAAAATCGGTCAAGACCTCGGGCTGCGGCGCGACGTGCGTTGCGATGATTATCCGATACATAAAGGGGAACTATAATGAAACGCCTGAAACGATTTTTGAATGGATGTACAAAATGGGCTTTTACAAAGGATCGGGCTTGAGCCATCAGGCGCTGTCGGCGTATCTTTCGAAAAACAGCATCTCAAGCCGCTGGACAGGCAGTACAACTGACGTAATCAACAATCTGAAGGCGGGAAAACCCGTGATCGCGCATATGGGTCCGGGCTTGTTTGCCGACAACGGGCACTATATCCTGCTTCGCGGCATTGATGAAAACGGAAAGATTCTCGTAAACGATCCCAACAGCCGAAGCCTTACCGAGCAGTCGTTTTCCATTCAGTTTATCAAAAGCCAGCTCAAAGCCGTGGATGGTTTTTGCATTGTTAAATAAAAGCGTTTCCAAGCTTTACAAAGCCGGCATTTAATGGTATACTCTGGTGGGTGAATTTTGCACATAGCGGGATGAAATATGCCCGCTTAGGAAGGAGGCGCGGGCGGTATGGATCCAACGACCAAACTGATCAAGAAGCTTGCGCCGGATCTGATGGATGAAATCGTATCAAGGGCGATGGTGCTTGAAAAAATCTCCGTTCTTCAGCCGGTGGGACGCCGTGCGCTTGCGCAGAGAATGCGCCTTTCCGAGCGTGAAGCGCGCGTGATTACCGATGCGCTTCGCGAAGCGGGGCTG
>JAZSFI010000067.1:0-3962 GCA_045532135.1 Clostridia bacterium
AGCATCTCAAAGAAGGTGCAGTGGCTGGCGTCGCCGACTTCGTCGATGTCGCCGGTGCGGGTGCACTTCTGGACGTCGGTCAGGAAGTCGGAGGCCAAGCGGGCTTAGGAAGACAATTAGGAAACCCAACTCCTTGGCCCACAGAACGACATGGCTACGATCCGACTTAGCATCTCAAAGAAGGTGCAGTGGCTGGCGTCGCCGACTTCGTCGATGTCGCCGGTGCGGATGCACTTCTGAACGTCGGTCAGGCGGTTGCCCATGGGATGCTTCGCGCCCAGAAGATAGGGAACGAGGGGATGCATGCCGGCGGTGGTGAAAAGAACGGTGGGGTCGTTCTCGGGAATAACGGACGCGCTGGGAATGACGGCGTGTCCCTTGCTCTCGAAGAATTTCAGATACATGCGGCGAAGGTCGGCCGCGCACTTGATGTTCTGATTCATGGCGGGGTTTCTTCCTTTCTTCCTGAAAAAATGTATGCGCCAATTCATCCCCAAGGACGAAATGGCGCTCTTTCGCGGTACCACCTTGTTTGACCGCGGTTTAATGCGATCCTCTTTAAAGCGTATAACGGCGCAGCCCGCCGCTCCATTTCCTGAGCGGAGCGCGTTCGGCGGCAAGTAAAACGCATAGGGCGCGCCGGCTCGCATCAACCGCCGGCTCTCTGAAGCGGCCCCAAGCGCACAAAACCGAGCGCATGGCTTTTCGAATATCATTATAGTAGAGATTCAGGCGGGTGTCAAATTAAATTTGGGTGCGGGAATTTGTTGAAGTGGACGGGGCGGGGTGGTATAATATAGAGGAACGAAAACGCGGATCAAAAGGCTTCCCCTTGAGGGGAAGCGGTCAGTCAGCGGCGGGAGGCGAAATGCCTCCCCTACGGGACGCAAAGCAGCGATAATGGAAAAAAACGCACAATGCCACCGTAGGGGACGGGTTTCCCGTCCCGCGCACAGATTGTGAATCTGATCTCGTTTTTCGGATCATAACGAACACCACCTCATCCGTCCGGGCTTTGCCCGGCCACCTTCCCCTCAAGGGGAAGGCTTTTGGGAAAGTCGATATTACGGCAATAAAGGGAGGAAAAACCATGATTATCCGTCAGGCCGCGTTCACCGGCGAAAACAAAAAGCTTTTAAAGGGCGGACTTCACTGCCATACCACCCGCTCGGACGGAAGAACCACGCCCGAGGAAACCATCCGTCAGCACGCCGAAAACGGCTATGATTTCCTTGCGATTACCGATCATCGCTTTTATAACTACGAAAACTACGCGCCCGAAACCGGCGTTCTCATCATGCCCGGCATGGAAATGGACGGAGGCATTACGTCCAACGACGGCATGTGCCTTCACGTGGTCGCCATCGGTCAGGAGAAGGAAAAAAACGGATATAAACAGGATGAACGACTTCCCTCCTGCCCGGTTGAGCATCAGGAACAGTTCCAGCCGGTAGTCGACGACATGATCGAAAAAGGCAATCTCGCCATCTACTGCCATCCCGAATGGAGCTGCACGCCCGCAAGGAGCTTTGATAAAATCAAGGGCTTTACCGCTTTTGAAATCTGGAACAGCGGCTGCGTGATTGAAAATAATCTCGATACGGATAACGGCTACGTATGGAACGAGCTTTTAAGGGGCGGACAGAAGATTTTCGCCGTTGCCACCGACGACGGACATTGCGCCGATCACCATTGCAAGGGCTGGGTGCACGTGAATGCGCAGAAAAATATTTCTTCCATTTATAATGCGCTCAAGGAGGGCGCGTTCTACGCTTCGACCGGTCCCGAAATTTATGATTTTTATATGGAAGACGACGTTGCGCACATCAAGTGCTCCCCCTGCGCCTATGTCAAATTTCACACAGGCTCCTATCCCACCCGCATTTTTACCGATCCCGAAGGGAATATCACTGAAATTTCCATGAAGATCGCTGATCATGCCGAGTTTGTGCGCGCAACCGTCATGGATAAGGAAGGCCGAAAGGCGTGGACCAACCCCTTTTTCCGCTGAAAGGAGCATATTTTATGGATTTAAGACAGCTTTCCAAAATCACAAACGCCCGGACGCGCTCCGTCTCGCCTGAAAACATCACCGGCGATAAGGGCATGGGCGGAAAAACGCCCCTTGAGGAAGGCTCCGCCCGCCATGCGGCGAGGGATCTTGGCACGGGCTGGAAGGTAAATCCCTATTTCCGCGTTGCGCCGGGCGAGACGATCACGCTGGCGGATGTTTCGGGCGAAGGCGCGATCAACCACATCAGGATGACCCCGACGGGTTCCTGGCGCATGCAGATTTTGCGTTTTTACTGGGACGGCGAAACCGAGCCTGCCATCGAGTGCCCGATGGGCGACTTTTTTGCAAGCCCGTGGGGCAGATACAAGCAGATTTCTTCCCTTGCCGTGTGCGTAAACCCCGGCTGCGCGTTCAACAGCTATTTCCGTATGCCGTTTCGAAAGGGCTTTCGCGTAACGCTTGAAAATCTGACGGACGAAACGGTCAACATCTATTACCAGATTACTTATTCCCTTGAGCAGATTGCCCCTGACGAGGGATATTTCCACGCGCAGTTCAGGCGCGTAAATCCCCTTCCCTATAAGGATGTCTACACCATTTTAGACAAAATCGAGGGCAGAGGCCAGTATGTCGGAACCAGTATGGGCTGGGGCGTCAACAACGACGGCTGGTGGGGCGAGGGCGAAATCAAGTTCTATATGGACGGAGACACCGACTATCCCACCATCTGCGGAACGGGCACGGAGGACTACTTCTGCGGCTCCTACAATTTCGAAAACCCGTACACGCACGACCGTTATGAACAGTTCACAACGCCCTACGCGGGCATGAACGTTCACGAGCCCGATCGCCTTTACAGAAGCCGCGCGCGTTATTCCCTCTATCGCTGGCATGTGACGGATCCCATCCGATTTGAAAAGGATCTTTCCGTCACCATTCAGGCCCTCGGCTGGCGAAGCGGCGGACGCTATCTCCCCCTTCAGGACGATATTTCTTCCGTTGCCTATTTCTATCTGGACAAGCCTGTTTGCAGGCGTCCGCAGCTTTTGGACAAAGATTCGCTTGAAATTATCTGATAAGAACAGTCAATCAGAATATTACCTCCCGATTGATGGACAAATACGCGTTTTTCATGTATAATTGGATTGAAGAGGAAGGGATTTTTCAAAACCTTTCCGAAGTATCAAGAACTATGGGGGTTTGATAAGCATGAAACTGATTATCAGAAACGACTACAACGAAATGTGCGCATGGGCCGCTCAGCATATCGCCGACGCGATTAACAACCACAAAGCTGACCGTCCCTTCATTCTGGGTCTGCCCACCGGTTCCTCCCCTCTGGGTGTTTATAAGCGCCTGATCGAGAAGAACAAGGCCGGAGAAGTTTCCTTCAAGAACGTTGTCACTTTCAACATGGACGAGTACGTTGGCCTGCCCCGCGAGCATGACCAGAGCTACTGGTACTTCATGCATGACAACTTCTTCAATCATATCGACATTCCCGCGGAGAACATCAACATCTTAAACGGCATGGCGGAAGATCTTGAGGCCGAGTGCCAGAGATACGAGGACAAGATTGCTTCCTACGGCGGAATCGACCTGTTCCTGGGCGGCTCCGGCGTTGACGGCCACATCGCCTTCAACGAGCCTTTCACTTCCCTCACTTCCCGCACCGGCGTTCGCGCCCTGACCGAAGATACGCTTATCGTCAATTCCCGTTTCTTTGATCACGACCGCAACAAGGTGCCCAAGACTGCTGTGTCTGTCGGGGTTGGTACAGTCTGCGATTCCAAGCAGGTTCTTTTGATCATCACCGGACATAATAAGGCGCGAGCCTTGCGTCACTGTGTAGAGGGCGGCGTGGATCATGCTTGGACTATCAGCGCCTTGCAGATGCATGCTGACGGAATTGTGGCCTGTGATGAGGCAGCCTGCGGAGAACTGAAGG
>JAZSFI010000093.1:0-1953 GCA_045532135.1 Clostridia bacterium
AAAAAGAGAGGAGAGCGCATAGGGTATGCAGAGCAGATGGAAAAGCTGGACGCTTTGGACGAGTCTTGCCGCGCTTGCGGCGTTTTGCTTAAAGCAGTTTGCTGGAATCGACATGGACGAGACGATCAATTCGTTTCTGGACGTGCTTTTGCCGGTATTGGTTGCTTTCGGCGTTGTGAATAATCCGACAAACGCGGACAAGCTGTAACAAAAAGATTGAAACCCTCCCGGGCAAGTGGTATACTTATACCATAAGGCGGAATCTGCCTGCGGGAGGGATTTTTTATGGATTTTTCCAAGCTCCGTTCTTTTTTGAATGAAATTTGCGAAGACAGGATTCCCGGTGCGGATCTGGCGGTTTATATGCGCCATAAATGCGTGTTCAGGCATGCGGCGGGATTTTCAGACAAGGAAAAGGGCGTAAAGATCAAGGGCGACGAGACGTATTTCGGCTATTCCGTCACGAAGCTTTTGACGTGCGTGTGCGCGCTGACCCTGTTTGAAAAGGGCGCGTTTCTGATGACGGATCCGATCAGGGAATATCTTACGGAGTTTTCCGATATGCAGGTTCTTGAAATTGATCCCGCGGGCAAAATGAATCTGCGTCCCGCGAAACGGGACATTACCTTCCGCGACCTTTTTACCATGACGGCGGGCCTTGACTACAATCTGGGTTCGAAGGAGATTTTGGACGCCGTTTCAAGAACCGGCGGCGAAGCGCCGACGCGGGAGATCATGAAGGCCATCGCGAAATCGCCCCTGTCGTTTGATCCGGGCGAAAGATGGCAGTACAGCCTGTGCCACGATGTATTGGGCGGGCTTATTGAAGTCATCAGCGGCATGCGGTTTGAGACGTACATGAAAAAGACGCTGTTTGAGCCGCTGGAAATGAAATCAAGCGCGCTGCACTTAAACGCTGCACTCAAAAGCCGCCTTGCCATGCAGTATCTGAACGAGGATGAAAAGGGCGTAAATCCCATCGGCGCTGTAAATCCCTATGTGCTGGGAAGCGCGTATGACAGCGGCGGCGCAGGCATTGTAACGACGGTGGATGATTACATCCGCTTTGCGGACATGCTGGCCAATTTCGGCGTGGGCGCTACGGGCGAAAGAATTCTTTCAAGGGCGACGGTTGAGCTTATGCGCGCCAATCACTTGAATGATGTTCAGATGAAGGATTTCAACTGGATCCAGATGACGGGCTACGGCTATGGTTTGGGCGTCCGCACGATGGTGGACCCAACGCGCGGCTCGCTTTCCCCCGTCGGCGAATTCGGCTGGGGCGGCGCGGCGGGCGCGTATGTGCTGATCGATCCGGAAAGGGAAATGAGCGTGTATTTTGCCGAGCACATGCGAAACAGCCTGGAGCCCTATGTGCATCCGCGCATCCGCAACATACTGTATGCATGCCTTGAAGCATAAGGAGGATAAAAACATGAATTTACGTCAGAAGATCGGTCAGATGATTTCTGCGGGCTTTCCTTCTCCGTTTGTGGACGAGCAGGCGACAAAGCTTGTAAAGGAGCTTGGCATCGGCAACTTCTTTATCTTTGCAAGAAACATTGAGTCCGCCCGGCAGATCACGCGCCTCAACCACGACTTAAAAACCCTCGCCTATGAGGAGTTCGGCATTCAGCCGTTTATTTCCGTCGATCAGGAGGGCGGCGCGGTTTCGCGCATCGTGGACGGCGCGGCTCTGTTCCCCGGCGCAATGGCGCTGGGTGCATCGGAGGGGAAATATGCGTATCAGTGCGGCAAAAACTGCGGCGAAATTCTGCGCGCGATGGGCTTTACCACGACCGCATCCCCGGTAATGGACGTAAATATTGAGCCGCTCAATCCCATCATCGGCTCGCGCGCCTATTCGGACGATCCCGAAACGGTTTCAAGAATCGGACGCGAAATGATGAGGGGCCTTTCGGACGGCGGCCTGATTGCAACGGTCAAGCATTT
>JAZSFI010000340.1:0-3075 GCA_045532135.1 Clostridia bacterium
GATGGAAACGCCATGGGACTATTATTACGACAACGATGAGGATTACAGCGGAGGTACTCTAGAGATGGAAACGCCATGGGACGATTATTACGACAACGATGAGGATTACAGCGGAGGTACTCTGGGAGAAACAGATCATAAAGACATTATGGCGGATGATGAGTATATCGGCACGGATGAGGATGACTATGGAGGCTTTCTTGATCCCTAAAAAACGGATGGAAAGTATACTTTGATAATGTATCAGCATTCTTTTCATCCAATCGGCTCCAAGTAAACGAATCCCCCCTGAAATCTTTCAAGATTACAGGGGGGGATTTTTGTCGGCGCTCTATTTGAACCATCCGTCTTCATCCATTTCGGGAACGCAGGAATGTGTGTTTTGGGTCAGGCAGAATTTGAGGTCGTTTGTAAATCCGATGGATTGGAGATATTGGTAGTGTTTTGTGTTTTTGAGTGCGGCGGGAATGTTTTCCTTGTGGGAATCATATAGAAGGCGCATAGCGACGGCGAGGTCGTTTTCCTGATCTGCATTCAGAAAATTGCACAATGCGCCTGCGCAGAGACAGTCGTCCAGGGAAAACTGATCGTGCGTGCCTGCGCAGAGGATGATTATGCGCTTGCTTTCGGCGAGGCTTTTAGCAGCTGCCCGGACGTTTATGAAGGAACAAAGGCGAATGCTCTTTGCGCTCATGGCAGCTTCCGCTGCGCGCGCGCCGTTGGTTGTGGTCATGACGATGTCTTTTTGGAAAACCTTGTCGCGCGTATACTCGACAGGTGAGTTTCCGAAGGCAAATCCCGGAAGCTTCACGCCGCCTCTTTCGCCGCCCAAAAGGGCGTTTTTTTGTTTGGAAAGATCGCGGGCTTTTGATTCATCGCCCACGAGTTTTACGCGGTTTGCGCCGTTTGAAAGCGCGTTTGTCACGGTTGAAGTCATTCGAAGAACGTCGATGACGACTGCGTCTGCGTCTTTCAAGCTTTCTTTTTGAATGCCCGGGATTGTTGCGTATACATCCACTTTCATATCTATCCCTCCAAGGGAAAATATACGCCTTTGAGGCTTGTTCTGTCAAGGATTTTGATGGATATTTATGTCTGTATTCCTGTTTTCTGCCTGAATGAACAAATTTCCGCCTGATAATTCTGCATTAATCATATGTACAAAACTATTGCATTTTATAGCGATTACGTATATAATCTATACAAACTTTTATGAATGTGGAGGATAATTATGCGCATCATTAAGAACGAAGGCGTGTTTCGTCTCTTCGACAGAGGCACCACCTTGATCCTGACCGACGAGAAGCAGCTGGCCCGCATCGCCGAAAACCCGGATCTTCCGCTCTATGATGACGAAGAGCGCGGATTTTCCGGTGAAAAGAAGGGAATCTATCCGCCCGGCACCACGCTCAACTCCTTCATGAAGAACGCTTACGAGCGCGGCTGCACGAGAGTTGAGATCTCCTACGACTTCTTCTTCGGCGGCTCCAAGCGCGAGAACTATCCCGACGACGAGCTCACCATGCGCGCATACAAGGTGGTATGCGACTGCGCGAAAAAATACGGCATGACCTTCGGCGCATCCGCGCTTTCTCCTTTGGATGTCGGCGGCGGCTATGCCAAGCGTCACGACGACATCGGCTACACCTGGCAGATGGAGGAAGGCGCGGTTTCAGACGGCGAATATAAAATCACCTGCCGTCTGCAGAAGCAGTGGTACAACAACAAAGGTCCGATCCAGCTGAAACTGAGCCGCGTCATGGCCGTTGCCTTTGATGAAACGCCTGCTATGAACGGCTGCGATTTCGTCGTTGCGCCTGAAAGCATTGTGGATATCACAAAGAGCGTGCAGTATAAGGAGCTTGAGGACACCACTGTTCTCACCGGCGCCGGCTACAGCTACAGCAAGATTGAAGTATTCGGAAAGACGGACGTAAAAAAGAGCCGCGTGCTTGTCATTATTGAGTATGCAACGCCCGAGCAGGACTACTTTACGCCCGACGCCATCGATTTTGTCAAGGGCATCATGGACAAATACAACGATCTGGGCGTTGCGTTCAGCGGCTTCTATTCCGATGAGATGCATATCCAGTTCGACTGGGATCTGGAGGAGCATTTCGGACCCACCGAGATCAAGACCCGCTATGTGACGGATTCTTTGATCAAGGAATATGCGAAGCGGTACGGAAGCGAATATCTTGATTTTGCGAAATACATGCTGTATTTCGCCTATACCGAGCACGAGGACGGCTCTTTTAGAAATCATCTGATGGCGGACGGAAAAGAGGGCGTTTACAAGACGGTTCTTTTCAGAAAACGCTATTTCGAAATGCTTTCCCGCCGTATTGTGGATCTTGCGGTTGAAGGGAAAAAGTACGCCGAATCGCTGTTCGGCGCGCCCATTATGACGGTTGCCCACGCTACGTGGCAGGAAAGCCCCACCTGCGACCATTTTTCGGACGATTTCGCCTTCTCCGAGGCCAACCGCCGTGAGATCAGCCGCTATGATTACGACAAGCCCTATGTGTGGTCGTCCACCATCCGCGAAAATATGTCCGCATGCGGCGATTATTTCCGCTGGAATGAGTTTTTGACCGGTTCCGGCACCGACCATCCCGAAGGCGGAAACACCGACAGAAACTATTATGCACAGGCCTTCGCCGCATCGCTCGGAACGCTCAATCCCTTTGAGCATGCCTATTGCGCGAGCTGGGGATCGCCCAAGCCTGTCATCGACCGCTTTACCGCCGTTGGAAATACCTATGGAACGGCGTATTCGCTGAATAACCACGCGATGGTTCAGAATTTCAGAACGAGGCTTTCGGACGTTCTTGTGTTGTATCCTACCGAGCTCAACTATGCGGAGGAGCGTTTCGGCAGCTGGATGGTGCAGTATGGCTATTGCGACTATATCACCGAAGAAAAGCTTCTTCAGAATGCAAAGCCCACGGACGACGGATATCTTCATGTAAATGGCAAGAAATACCGCGCGGTTGTCGCGCTGTTTGAGCCGTTTGTGGATGAAGTGACTTTTGCGATGCTGGTCAAGTTTGCCTGCGCGGGCGGAAAAGTCAT
>JAZSFI010000359.1:0-1957 GCA_045532135.1 Clostridia bacterium
GACTTAGACCCGTTCCGTTCGGATTGGGCGGACACGGTCCCCGGTAAATGGGATCGTTCACAGTAGAGTTTTCCCCGATAATCATGTAACGCGGATCGTGCGAGAATCCGCCGATGGCGTTGAGCGCGCCGTATCTGCGTCTTTCGTTATGACTGCCGTTTCGATTGTGCGAACCCCGCCCGCAATTTCTCGAATATGCCACGAATCGATTTCTCCTTTCCATACGGGTTTCAATCCATGCTATGCGTATCTCTCTGTGCGCGTTCCTCCTTGCCACAGTTGCAATTTTCCTTCATTTGATATATAATATATGGTTGGAAGGGAATTCATTTTAAGGAGGAATCATGGCAAAAACAGCTTCATCCGGCGCACCCCGCCGTTATCAGGGAGCGCGAGACAATAAAAAAAACAATACGAAGGACGCTTTGATCCGCCACGAGTTTTTGGGGATTCTGATGTATGGAATCACCGTCCTTTTGCTTGTGGTCATGATTATGAGCACGAACGAATTTACGCCCCTTTATTCCGTAAAACAGTTTTTAAAGGGTCTGTTTGGTTCCATGCTCTTTTCCGCGCCCATTGTAACCGCGCTGACCGGATTTTGGGTTCTGAAAGCGCGCGGCGATAAAAAACTCACGAAGAAAAACGTATTCACCACGCTCATCGTGTATCTTTTCCTGCTCACGATGATCGAGGCTTTTTCGATTGAAACCATTTCTCAAAAAATGAACTATACTTCCTATATGAATTTCATGTCCTTTGCTTTTTCCGCCCGCATCGGCGCCGGCGCAATCGGCGCTCTTCTCGCATGGCCGTTTTACAGCTTTATGGGCAAAACCGGCGTAATTATGATCAGCTTGCTTGCAATCATCCTTACGCTGTTTGCCGCAGGCATTTTTTCCATTGAGCGCATGATGGATATGATAAGCGAAAAGCGCACCGAAGCCCAGAAAGAGGACAGAAGCAAAAAGACGCTGATACCCAAACGCGAGCAGCCGCCCGTTCAAAAAAGTACATATACGCCCCGTCCGCCGAAAAAAAATGCCGATGTTTTTGAGGTCGCGCCAAAATCCAGCCGCAAAGCGTCCTCCGGCTCATCCCGCATTTATGACGAGCCGATTCTGGACGCATACAGCGTAAATACCAAGGTGCCCGTTCGCCTTCCGAATCTGAGAAACGACTGTAAAGATATCGAAAGAACGCCACTGAATAAAAAGAAGGGCGCATTTGAAGTGCCTACCGTTTCCGGCGCAAGGGATGCATACGCAGACAGGGATGGTGAAAGCAGTAAAACGCCCAAGAAGACTTCCGCAAAGAAATCCACGGGAAATACCGCCGCAAAAACGGCTTCCACCGCCAAAAAACCGGTTTCCATTGACAAAATCGACCTGATGGAAGCCGTGCGCGCGGAAAGCGAAGAAGAGCGCAACCGCAAATATGTGAAAAGCGCGCTGAGCGATCATTCAAAAGCGCCGAAGCCCGTGCTTGGCTATTCCGTTCCCGAGACAATGAAAAAAACCAAAGCTGCCAAAGACAAACCCAAATACGCGCCGGACGATTATGCAGTTCCCGCATATGACCTGCCGGAAGAAAACAAAGAGCCTTCTTTTGAAAAAATTGAAACACCCAAATACGAAGAAAAACAGCTGAAAACGCCCAAACATGAAGAAAAAGAACGTCCAGCCCCTGCTCCCGCAGCCAGGAAAGCGCCTCAGGAGCCCAAGCCTTCCTTCTTTGAAGGATCAACCGATATTAAAAAAGAAGAATATGTACCAAAGACAAAGCTTGCCGGCATGAAGGAAGAAGTACCCGGCGACGATTACGATTTCCCGCCCATTGACCTTATGGAAACCAGCGGCTATGTCGCGCCCACCGAGGGGTATGACCCAAGCGACATGCAAAGAGCGGAAAAGCTCGTTCAGACGCTTCAGTCCTTCTCCATTCAGGTCAAAATTAT
>JAZSFI010000193.1:0-2193 GCA_045532135.1 Clostridia bacterium
ACGGCTACGGCATCGGCTACGAAGGCGCGGATTATAACGAAATGAACGACATCCTTTCGCCCCAGCTGCGCGCCATCGACGCGATTCAGCCCTTCGACTTTGCCCTCAGGGAAGCATGCGAAGCCGGCGTAACCACGCTGAACGTCGGCCCCGGCAGCGCAAACGTGCTGGGCGGAACGTTCGCCGCCATCAAGCCCGTCGGAAAGCGTGTGGACAAGATGTGCATAAAGAAAGAAACCGCCATGAAGTGCGCCTTCGGCGAAAACCCGAAACGCTGCTACCGCGACAAGGGCGATTCCACCCGCATGTCCACCGCCGCGAAACTTCGCGATATGCTTTTCCAGGCGAAGGAATATAACGAAAAGCTGCTGGCCGCCGAAAGCGATCCGTCCAAAAAGCCCGCTTTTAATATGAAGCTGAACGCACTTCTGCCCGTCATCCGCGGCGAAATGCCCTTAAAAGCCCACGCCCATCAGGCGGACGACCTGTTTACCGCCCTTAGGATCGCCAAGGAATTCGGTGTCAAAATCACTCTTGAGCATGTGACCGAAGGACACCTGATTGCAGACGAGCTTGGGGAAGAAAACGTAATGCTCGCCGTCGGCCCGACACTCGGACACGCCAGCAAGTTTGAGCTTCGAAACAAGAGCTGGACAACCCCCGGCGTTTTAAACAAGGCCGGCTGTCACGTTTCCATCATCACCGACTCCCCCGTCATTCCCCAGAAATATCTGCCCCTGTGCGCAGGCCTCGCCGTAAAAGCCGGCATGGATCCCTTTGAGGCGCTCAAGGCCATCACCATCAATCCCGCCCGCCATATCGGCATCGAAGACAGGGTAGGCTCCCTTGAAGTCGGAAAAGATGCCGATATCGTTGTCACCGACGGCTGTCCCTTCGAAGTGGCAACCCAGGTCAAATACGTATTCATCGACGGCGTGAACCGTCTGTAAATCCCCGGATGCACCGGGCGCATAAGCGCTCCGGTGCATTTTTATTTGTTCTTAATTTCGCATTTACTTATCTTTTCGCTGTTTTTGTGCGTTTTTGTGCGTTTTTTGCACCCTTTTCCTTTATCATTCCTTCATATTTTTCATCGACTGTTGACGAAACCAAATAAATACTATATAATATTTGTGATAAAGATATAGAACTTATATATTCAAGTAAACGCCGTGTTTCCAATGTAAACAAACACACATCACACCACAGTCAAAGATCAGGAGGAATCTCTATGACGCTCCCCGGAAAGGTATCCATTTGTTTCCTGGAAGAAGATGTCCCGCAGAAGGCATATTTCCGCATCAAGCCTCTGTATATCAAAGGGGAGGGTTCTTTCGAGCGCATTGAAAACACCAAAGAACTGTTGCCGGACGACGGCGGCATCCGCATCGTGCCGGACAAAAATGAATCCAGCCGTTTCAAGGCGCGTATGCGCACGCTGGGCTCATTTTGTCTTTTGGATCTGACCCATCATCCGAACGAAAACGACAAAATCCGTCCCAACAAAAATTATAATCCCGACAATCAGGAAAACAACCGTCATATCGTCTATTCAGACGTGATCGACCGCTGTCCCGACGAGTGGCTGATGGAAGTCGTGCGTGTAGACGCGGTGGAAGACCGCTTGGCAAGCGCATTTTTGAAAAGAAAGCCGGGAACAACGCATGTTGCGTTGATCTCCGACGGCATATTATCCTTCCCCTATCTTTATCAGGAAGACGAAAACGGAAAATTCACCTTTACGGCGGACGAATCGTGCGAAATGCGCGCAACCGATGAAAAAGCGTATATGCGTCTTTTCAAGGAAACCGTTTCGGAAGACGCCGAAATCGAGCTGATTTTAACAGCCGCCGGTGCGCCGCTTTACAAAAAGCTTGAAAAACCCGAAGAATCCAAGGAAGAGGCGCCCGCCTGCGAAATAAGCGAAAAAGCCGAAGAAGCCGAGATCCAATCCGAAGAAGCGACAGAAGAAATCAAACCAGCAGAAGCAGAAAAAGTGGAAGAGGCGCCCGCAAACGAAAAAAAGGAGGAAGAAACGCCCGATAAGAAGGAAGACATCGATAAGTAACCGGCCAAGCCTGCGTCCGGCGAGCGCATCGTTCCCCTGCGCGCCCGCGAGAAGGATACATCTCACGCCGGCCAGACCGGCCTCAATCCCCGAAAAGGCAGGTCTCTCGCCGAAGGCGTGGGCGA
>JAZSFI010000402.1:0-5075 GCA_045532135.1 Clostridia bacterium
GCATCCAGTTTTCTGAGAAGCTCCATTTTGTTTTCTTCCTTGGGCAAATATTTATCGCGGATTGATCTGACTTCTTCCTGCTCTTTTGCGGAATATGTGTACTGAAAAGAGGCCTTTTGCGTGGTATTGTTCATATTTAAGATCTCCTGTCCGTTCTGTTTTGAATTGTTATAAGCTTTTTATTTGCATTGATGATCATGTAAAGCGCAATCCCCTGAACCGCGGCAACAACCGCCGCGCCGGTTGCGCCCAGCATGATCTGATGAAACCATCCGTCTGCTTCCTGCCCGAAAACCGTAAGCATCGCGTTTTCCAGCGTCAGAACAGAAACAATCGCCGACACCAGAGAAACAGCCTTGGCCGCAGAATACGCAGGACTTTCGTATTTCCTGTATCTGACTGCATTGACAATCGCAAGTGTAAGCGCAGAAAAGGTGTATACTGCCATGGTGATGGTCGTGATTTCATGATGCCTGAATTCCCTGATTCTAAGAACAAAATAGAGAATGAAAACCGTAAGCATCAAGGTCATCATCAAAAGCGAAATTCCGCACATCCGGTATTTTTTCCATTCATCCTTCATCATCTGTCCGGGCGCGTGATTTTTTGTATACCGAATCAGCATAAAGCGCATCAGCGCCAAAAGAAGATAATATCCTGCCATGGAATAAAACCATACGGAATGATGCTTCAGTCCAAGTCCCAGCTGAAAAAGCGCATAGACGGCATTGAAAACAAACGCGCCGTTCAGTGAAACATTGATCCGCAGCCGCACATCCGAACAGAATCTGGCTGCAAATCTGTTTTCTTTTGAAAACCTTTTTGCAAAACGGATGATACCCGGAGCGCGCAAAGTCACGATCACAAGGGCATAAAAGGACAAAACATACGAAGCAATGCTGACAACATCTTGAGCGTCGCAAAAATGCGCGCCAACGATAAGAAAAATCAGCGCAGCCGGCGCAAAAAGGCCGATAAACAGCGGATGCGGAAACAAAATATGTTTTATAAGCCTGTTAAACTCCATCTTATCTCCTGATTTTTACCGTAAAGGTACTGCCTTCGCCCAGCGCGCTTTCCACGCTGATCTCGCCGTTAACAATGTCCACAACCCGCTTGACCAGCGCAAGTCCCAGCCCGTTTCCGCGCGTTGCGCGGGATGCGTCTCCCTGGTAGAATTTTTCAAAAATATGCGCGCCGGTATCCAAGGACATGCCGCATCCGGTGTCCTGAACCTTGACGGTAACATGTTGATCCGTTGCATGAAGCAAAAGCGATACTTTGCCCCCGCCGGGCGTAAACTTAAACGCATTTGAAAGAAGATTGTTCCACACGAGAAACAAAAGTTCTTTGTCTGCATGAATGAATACGTCTTCCTCAATCTCCGTCTCGATTTCGATCATTTCCTGTTCCCAAATGTTTTCATACTGCAAAAGCGCTTCGCACAGCTGCTCGCTGAGATTATATCTTTCGGCATTTGGGAAAATCTGCTGATTTTCAAGCTTGTTGAGTTTTAAGACATTGGTCATCATATCGCTCAGCCGGCGCGTGTTTTCCAGTATGCACTCGGCGTATTCGATGCGCTTGTCGTCTGCAAGCTTATTTTCTTTCAAAAGCGCAGCGTAATTTCCGATCACAGCCAGCGGCGTTTTCATTTCGTGGGACACGTTTGAAATAAAGTCCGTCCTGAGCGTTTCAACGCCGGAAAGTTCCGCCGCCATTCGGTTGAAGCTTTCCGCAATCTCAAAAAAGCTTTCCTCCATGCCGAAAGTGCTGAACTTTGGAATGCGCACGGAAAAATCCCCCGCCACCAAGCGTTTCGCGGCGTCGGCAATCCGCCCGGCAGTGCGCTCAAAGGTAATTTTTCTTCGGATCGCATCGATTGCAGTATAGACAAAGCTTAAAAGAAGCACGTTTAAAAACGTAAGTTTTGCCGCTACCTGCAGGTTTTCGCCCGTCAGCGTAACGTTCAAAGATGCAGCAAGGAGACTTACAAAAAGCATAAGGCAGCACGTAACCAGAGACGCCACCAACAGAAAAAAGATGATATATCGGTTCACGGCGCGCAGGAATTTTTTCATAGAAGCACCGCCTTATATCCCAGTCCGTGCACGGTTTTGATTTCAAAGGCGTCGCAATCGGAAAGCTTTGTGCGCAATTTGGTCATATAAACGTCCACCGCCCTCGGCGCGGTGTCGGAATCCGCATCCCAGAATTCATCCATCAGCTGCTGGCGTGTAAATGTCTTTCTGGGATAGGACAAAAGTTTATAAAGTATGTTGAACTCGCGCACTGTCATGGGAATTTCTTCATTTTTCCACATGGCCGTATGTTCGTCCGCGTCCATGACAAATCCGCCGACTTCAAGCTTTCTGCTGGAGGCGATCTTCGCTCTTCTCAAAAGCGCGCCGATTCTGAGAAACAATTCGTCAAGATCCACCGGCTTTACCATATAGTCGTCCACGCCGATTCTGAACCCGCGCTGTTTGGAATAAATGTCGTCGCGGGCTGTAATAAACAAAATCGGAATGTTCTCATCCAGCATCCGAACGTTTTTCGCAAACTCGAATCCGTCGATGCACGGCATCATAAT
Organism: Clostridia bacterium; assembly: GCA_045532135.1. Classification (GTDB taxonomy): domain Bacteria; phylum Bacillota; class Clostridia; order Christensenellales; family Aristaeellaceae; genus SFHK01. The sequence continues at coordinate 2,594 of JAZSFI010000402.1, forward strand.
ATCGGAAACGATCAGATCAAACATCGTTTCATACATCTTGTCATAGGCTTCGCTTGCGCTCAAGCAGCCGATCGCTTCATAGCCGGAGCGGTTTAAAAAGATGCACACCGTGCGGTTTAAATCCTTATCGTCTTCAACAACCAGAATTTTGAACATTTTTTCTTGTCCTCCGCTTTCAGGATGCATCCATCATAACACACAAATGTTTGGATTTTGTTTACGTGTTCGTTTTCTAAAAAACGGAGCGCATTTTTCGTGCGCCCCGCATGTATTTTCCTTCCTTATTCGCCCTTTGCCGTGCGGATTCTTTCTTCCGCTTCCGCTTTGCGCTTGTTTGCTTCTTCGATTTTTGCATCGCGCTCAGCCTGCATGGCTTCCTTTCTCTTTTCGGGATTGCCCATCGCCTTGGCCTTGGCAAACTGGGCTTTGGCTTCCGCCTTCGCTGCGGCAAAATTCGCCTTGTCCACTTCGTGCTGTGCCTTTGCGCTTTCCTTCATGTCGCTGAACGCCTTCTTGAAAAACTCAGTCATGTTTTATCGCTCCTTTTGATTTCGTTCGGTTTACGGGTACAGGATACCTTTTTTCCTTTTTCAAAGCGTTTGAAAAATGTTTGCGTTTTATGAATTGGGATTTTTAAACTGTGTTTCATTTACCGATCGTGATTTTTATGGTATAATGAATAAACGTATATCCATTACTTTTTCTGACAAAGAGGAATATTTATGAATACCATCCGCTCCATTCTGGACGCCGTCAAGGCGTTTGACACCATCATCATCCATCGCCACAAGACGCCCGACGGCGATGCGCTGGGCAGTCAGATTGGCTTAAAGCATCTGATTTTGGAAAACTTTCCCGGAAAAACCGTATATATGGTCGGAGACGCCGCGGGACGGTATGCCTTTATGAAGGACAGCGTCATGGACGAAATTCCGGACGAAACTTTTAAAAACGCGCTTTCCATCATTCTGGACACTTCCGCAAAGCATCTGATTTCAGATGAACGCTATACGCTTTCCAAATCCACCTGCCGCATCGACCATCATCTGTTTGTAGAAAAGATTGCCGATACGGAATATATCGACAGCGCCAGCGAAAGCTGCGCAGGACTGATTGCGCAAATGGCGATAGACAACGATCTTTCCGTAAACACCATCGCTGCCGCCTCGCTCTACACCGGCATGGCAACCGATTCCGGCCGTTTCCGCTACGATTCCACAAACGGAAACACCATGCGCAGAGCCGCGTTCCTGTTGGATCAGAAAATCGATATCTCCGAAATTTACCGGAACCTCTACGCTTCCGACTTTGACCAGCTGCTTTTAAGAGCCAGATATACGCTCAAAATTCAGTTTACCCAAAATAATGTTGCCTATATCATAACCACCAAAGACGAGCTTTGTGAAAGCGGCGCGGATATTTTTGCCATTTCGCGCGGCATGGTCGGCCTTATGGGCGACATCCGGGGCGTTGACATTTGGGTCAACTTCACGGAAACCGACAAGGGCGTTCTGTGCGAATTAAGAAGCGATAAATACAACATCAATCCCATCGCTGTCAAGTACGGCGGCGGCGGACACAAAAAGGCGAGCGGCGCGACGGTCGAAAGCATCGAAAAAGCGTATGAAATGCTCAATGATCTTGATGCGCTGGCGAAAGGAAATTAAAGACGAATGAATACCGCACTTTCCAGAATCTTTGAAGAAATCGAAAAAAGCCCTTCCATCATGCTGTTTCGCCACAGAAGAATCGACGGCGACTGCGTGGGCGCGACAAAAGGCATGAAAGCTTTGATTAAGTGCACATGGCCTGACAAAAAGGTTTATATCATCGACAACGAAAAAAGCGAATACCTCTCCTTTATGGGCGCAGACGATGAAGATGTAGCCGATGAAGTCTACAAAAATTCTCTCGGAATCGTGATCGATGTCGCAAACGCAGACCGCATTTCCAATCCAAAATATGCGCTCTGCTCCCCCATCATCAAAATCGATCACCACATCGAGCGTGAAGCGTTCGGCGATATCAACTGGGTCGAAGAAGACCGATCCTCCGCCTGTGAAATGATTGCGCATTTTTACAGCGTTTTTCAGGATAAGCTCAGGATCAATACCGAAGCCGCCACGCACATCTACACAGGCATGCTGACGGACTCCGGAAGATTCCAGTATGAAGGCGTAACCGGCGACACCATGCGCCTTGCAGGGCTCATGCTGGATCAGAAAATCGACACGGAAACCCTGAACGCACACCTTTACATGCGCGATTTTGATCAGCTGAAATTCAAGGCGTTCATCTATGAAAACATGTGTCAGACGCCGGGCGGCGTAGCATACATTCACGTGACAAAGGAAATCCAGCATCATTTCAGCCTGAACTTCGAGAGCGCAAGCAACGCGATTTCAAGCCTGTCCGATATAAAGGGGATTCTCTGCTGGCTGGCATTCACCGATGCGGATGGCGGCGAAATCCGCGTGCGCCT
>JAZSFI010000445.1:0-2305 GCA_045532135.1 Clostridia bacterium
AATCACGCGTGCATTCAGCCCCGCGCCGTCCAGGATATCAAGCGCACGAAGCGCCGCTTTCTGACCGGCGGAGTCTCCGTCATAGCTGACCCAGACTTCCTGTACATACCGCTTCATCAGCCGCGCCTGCTCTTCCGTTAAAGCCGTTCCGAGCGTTGCAACCGCGCCTGGAATTCCATATTTTAAAAGCGCGACGGTGTCCATGTAGCCTTCTACGAGAATCAATCGTTTAAGCCCATGCTCTTTTTTCGCAAAATTGAGCGCATACAGACCGTTTCGCTTGTTGAATACCGGCGTATCCGAGGTATTCAGATATTTCGGATTTCCGTCTCCCATGATGCGTCCGCCGAATCCAAGAACGCGTCCCTGCGGATTCAGAATCGGAAAAATCACGCGGTTTCGGAACATATCGTATTTTCGCCCGTCTTTTTTTCCGCCAAGCCATGCTTTTTCAATGATCTCATCGGAAAATCCTGCTTCGTTTAAAGATCTGTACAGCGCATCGTGCGATTTGGGCGCTGCTCCAAGGCCGAAACGCTTGATGTCTGAATCGTTCAAGCCTCTTGAATACAGATATTTGAGCGCTTCCGCGCCTTCCGCTGTCCAGATCAGCTGATGAAAATACCGCGCTGCAAAAAGATTCGCTTCATAGATTTTTTCCCGCTGCTGCTTTAAATAATCATCGCTGGCAGTTGTTTCGATCCTGTCGGGTAATCGCATATGCGCACGTTCAGCCAATTCTTCAACCGCTTCCATAAATTCAAGGCGGTCGTGCTCCATCAGAAAGGAGATCACGTTTCCGCCCTTGTGGCAGCCGAAGCAATAATACATCTGAGATTCTGAATCCACTTTGAAGGAAGGCGTTTTTTCATTGTGAAACGGACAGCATGCCCACAAGTATTTTCCTTTTTTTCGAAGCGTCACAGCCTGACCGATCACATCTTCGATGGAAACCCGGCTTCTCAGCTCATCCAGCCACCCTGACGGAAGTTTGACTGCCATAACCCACCTTCAAAAATTTGATTTATCATTATTCGATGCGAAAACGAAAATCTCCTGCAACGATTGACGCATTTTCGACAAATTTCACAATTCAACCGAAATGTAGGCGTGAATAAGAAGTTTATGATGAATATTATACCCTGAGCGAAGAATATATACCACGAAAAGCAGAAAAACCCTGCAAAATGCGAAACTTTTACAGATAATTGGCATAAAAAGAAGCGCTCCGCGAAAATAACGCGAAGCGCCCCGAAAAATCCGTTATTTGAAAGCGTCGAGATTCACCTGAATGTTGCCCTCGGCAAACCATGCTTCAGCAAGAGAAGCAAAGTTATTGCTTCTGCGCTCGGAAAGAACCGACTGAATAACCGCTTCCTTTACATCGTCCAGCCCGGCTTTTCCGCTCTCGGGCTGAGACTCGTATTTTACGATGTATACGCCAAGCGTTCCGACAGCAGGTTCGGAAACATCGCCCACATTATCAAGCGCTTTGGCAGCCTCGATAAACGCCTCATCCCAAATTGCGGAGTTTTCATACACGAGATAGCCGTTGGACTTGACAGGCTCCACTTTGGAACCGGGATCATCGGAATAGGTCTCAATCAGATGATCAAAGCTTTCTCCGTTTTCAATGGCAGAAAGAATTTGATCAATTTCATCCCCTACAGATTCAAGATATCTTTCTTTCAGATCTTCAACCTTTGCTTCCCAAATATCGATGTTCTCAAGGCATTCTTCCTTGATAGCCTTTTCGACAATAGCGTCATATTTCGGCTGATAAGTAGCCGCGGTTACGGTTGCATATTCGCTCTCGTAGGTCATAAGCTTTTGAATCGCTGTGTTGTATTCGCTTACAAGCGCCTCATTCTCGGAAATGATTACAATGTGCTTTACGTAGCGCATGTTCTCCGGCATGAAATAAACGGTGTTTCCGGAATTGGCTGACGTCTCCACCTGCGTAGGCGCTTTTGCGTAATTCTTTTCATAGTTCGAAGTAAGCTGTTCATATTTCGCCTGAATATCTTCATCCGTAACCGTTTCATCAATCTCAAGCGCGGCTGTAACCTTCTCCTGAATGGCGCTTCTGTAGAAATTATCATACAGCATCTCTACAGTAAGTCCCTGCGTTGCAAGGTAGTACGCCGCGTCTTCCATGGATATGCCCTGCTGCATATAGGCGTAAATATTCTCAAGGTAATAGTTTTCGGCTTCCTTTTTCAAGGAAGCTTTTTCTTCTTCCGTAAAATCGCTTACACCAAGCTCAGGCATTTTGCTTAAAAGGATTTCAAATCAAGTCGGATCG
>JAZSFI010000178.1:0-4087 GCA_045532135.1 Clostridia bacterium
TCGGCATGGTTCACCAGGAATTCATGCTTCTGCCCGGATTCACGGTAACGGAAAATATTAAACTGAACCGCGAAATCACACATCACAATCCCTTCAGCCGAATTTTCGGCAAGAAACTTGAAACGCTTGATACGAAGTCCATGTCCATGGATGCGAGAAAAGCGCTCGACAGCGTAGGCATGAACATTGACGAGTACACCAAAATCCACGGTATGCCCGTTGGATATATGCAGTTTGTTGAAATTGCGCGCGAAATTGACAAAAGAGGAGTAAAGCTTCTTGTATTCGATGAGCCGACCGCGGTTCTTACTGAATCTGAAGCGACGCAGCTGATCAGCGTCATGAAGGCGATTGCCGAAAGCGGAATTGCCATCATCTTTATTACCCACAGACTTGACGAAGTTGCCGCAGCTGCAAATTCCATCACCATCATGCGCGACGGTAAGCTTGCAGCGGTCAGAGATGCAAAGAACACCACCATCAAGGATCTTGCCGAGCTTATGATCGGACGCAAGGGCGAAGCGGTTGTAGAGTCTGACGGTCGCCAGGCCCCGTGTCAGAATGTCGCGCTCAAGGTAAGAGATCTTGTTGTAGACATGCCCGGCGAAGAAGTCAAGGGCGTTTCCTTTGACGTATTCGAAGGTGAGATTCTCGGTATCGGCGGATTGGCCGGACAGGGAAAGCTCGGTATTCCCAACGGTATCATGAGCCTTTATGATTCGGCAGGCACTGTTGAGCTTTTCGGAAAGAAGCTGACGCTCGGAAATGCCGGCGATGCGTTAAGAAGCGGAATCGCAATGGTATCCGAGGACAGAAAAGGCGTTGGACTTCTTCTGGATCAGTCCATTGAAGACAACATCGTATTTACTGCGATGCAGATCAACAATGAATATTTGAAGAAGTTGGGCCCCGTCACAACCAAGGATCAGAAGGCCATAAGAGAAATGGCCGATAAAATGATCAAGGATCTTGATATTCGCTGCTTTGGTCCTACACAGCATACCGGAACGCTTTCCGGCGGCAATCAGCAGAAAGTATGTATCGCAAGAGCATTGGCTCTCAATCCAAAGTTCCTCTTTGTTTCCGAGCCGACCCGCGGTATTGACATCGGCGCAAAGAAGCTTGTTCTTGAAACGCTTTTGAAACTCAACCGCGAACAGGGAATGACAATCGTTATGGTATCTTCCGAGCTTCAGGAGCTCAGAAGCGTATCTGACAGAATTGCCATCGTATCCGAAGGCAAGCTTGTCGATATCCTGTCGCCCAATGCATCCGATGCGGACTTCGGTCTTGCAATGTCCGGCATCAAACCTTCCGAACATGTAGAGAAAGGAGATGGCAAATAAATGACGAAAAGCAAGCTTAAAATCACTATTGCCATCGTCCTTGCGATTATGGCAGTTGCTTCCTGCGTGTTGGGTGCAATCAATCTTCCCAAACGCGAAGGGGAAGAGGGTCAGGAAATCATTTCCGATATGAGAATTGAAAGCCTGATCAATGCGACCACAGGCGACGGCCTCATTTCCACTTATGTGGAGCTTGCAAAAGAAGAAGCCCGCATAAAGGCAAAGGAAAACAAGGCCAAAATGTCCGAGCAGCGCAAAATGATCGCTGATGCGGAAAAAGCAACCATTGAAAAATATGAAGGCATTGACACCGATAACTCCGGCATCAATCGTGAAGAACTTGCTGTTCCCGTGATGGTATTTGCGGAAAAGCTGATGGCTTTTGTTGAAGAGGAGGCGCTCGCACGCAGCATCTATTATGATGCGCATTACGAAGAGGCCGAAGCAAAAGCCAGAGCAGACCGGGAAGCTAAGATTGCTGCAGGTCAGGATGTTCCTGAAACAATGACGGTAGTCGTCGATATGTCCGGCTTCGAAGCGACTGAAAAAATGAACGAGCTTCGTGCAATTGCCGATGAAGCGTATGTTCAGATGGGCGAGGCGCTTAAAAAGAACTATCCGCTGATTGACGATGCCGCGCTTGGCGCGTTCAAAGAGGGCATCGAAAAGATTGTTTATGTTGCAGGCGACGATTTCAGCGACCTTTTTGATCGTTATGACGCTGCCGGCAGCTTTAAGGCGGTCGAAAATCCCGCAAGCGCATTCATGATTCGTTATGCAGACGACTTCATTTACGTAGCGATCGCGCTTGTAGTTATTGTTCTCACCATTCTCTTCAGCGAATTCCTGATCGCAAAGATGGGCATTCCGCGCGTAATCATCGGTCTTTTCTTCATCGCGCTTTGCTTTATCTCCTTGTTCTACGATCTGCCGCTTGACACCTATTTCTCCAACACCCTCGTTCGAATGGGCATGAACTCCATCATGGTTCTCGCGATGGTTCCCGGCATTCAGTGCGGTATCTCGCTGAACCTCGGTCTTCCGATCGGCTTGGTTGCAGGCCTTTTCGGCGGCCTTGCTACGATTCAGCTTGGCATTCCCGGTTTCTGGGGATTCCTGTTTGCCATTGCCCTCGGCGGCATCATTGCAGCTGTCTGCGGATGGCTCTACGGACACCTTTTAAACCGACTGAAGGGCGAAGAGATGGGTGTTACCACATATGTTGGTTTCTCCATCGTATCCTTGATGTGCATTGTATGGCTCGTGCTTCCCTTTGACAGCCTCAAACTGCGCTGGCCGCTTGGAAGCGGTATGAGAAATACCATCGGCCTTGACAAGACGAACTTTGAACACGTTTTGGACGATTTCCTTTCCTTTGAAATCGGCGGATTCACCGTGCCTACGGGTCTTCTCCTGTTCATGGTATTTATGTGTTTCCTCGTCTGGCTCTTCGGCCGCTCAAAGACCGGCGTTGCCATGCAGGCTGTCGGCAATAATCCCAGATTTGCCGAAGCAACCGGTATCAGCGTAAACAAGATGCGCATTATCGGTACCGTTCTTTCCACCGTTTTAGGCGCAATCGGCATTCTGGTTTACTCCCAGTCCTACGGCTTTATGCAGCTGTACACCGCCCCCAGACAGATGGGCTTCATCGCAGCGTCTGCGATTCTCATCGGCGGCGCAAGCACGACCCGCTGCAAGGTCAGCCATGTACTGATCGGTACATTCCTTTTCCAGGGCGTTCTTACGCTCGGCATGCCGGTAGCCAACGTACTCGTTCCCGGCTCTACCTTCTCTGAAACGCTGCGCATTCTGATCTCCAACGGCATCATTCTCTATGCGCTTACGAAGTCTGGAGGTGCATCGCGTGGATAAGAAAAAGTTTGACTTTGGCGCTTTTATGCGTCAGAACGCTGTCACGGTCATGTTTATTGTGCTGTGCGCTGTTTGTATGTTTTTCTCCGGACAGTCGATTTCATTCGTGCTTCTGGAGATGTTCGGACGCCTGAGCAGAAACGCATTTATCGTTCTGGCGCTCATCATTCCGATTGTCGCCGGTATGGGCATCAACTTTGCTATTACCATCGGCGCAATGGCGGCGCAGATTGCGCTTTTGTGGGTGGTTGAGTGGAACGTCATGGGCATCGGAGGCTTCCTCCTTGCAGCGCTCATTACCGTTCCTCTGGCGGCAGTATTCGGCCTTCTGATCGGCATGCTTCTAAACAAGATGAAGGGGCAGGAAATGATCGGCGGTTTGATTCTCGGCTATTTTGCCAATGGTCTTTACCAGCTTCTTTTCCTCTTTATCTTCGGAAATCTCGTGCCCCTCAAGACGCCGGGTCTTGTAATCAAAGGATCCACCGGTGTCGCAAACACGATCGCACTTGAACTTCCGAGGGAAATCTCTTCAAAACTCGCCGCGGGCGAACCCAAGACCTTAAAGTATGCCCTTGATAACATCTTAAATGTTGACTTCGGTACTGCTCTTTTAATTGCAACGGGTATTTTCCTTCTGTACTGCATCTATGTTGTAATCTTTAACCGCAAAAAGATTGTTTCTTCCGTGATCACTTTGGCGGTTATGGGCGCAGGCTGCGCGGTATATTACTTCGTGCCCGCGGTCAAAAACGCGTTTGTCATGGTTAAGGTTCCCGTGGTCACCTTCGGCGTTGTTGCGCTCCTTTGCGTATTTAATAAGGCGATTATGAAAACGCGTCTTGGACAGCAGTTCAGAGCTGTAG
>JAZSFI010000337.1:0-5990 GCA_045532135.1 Clostridia bacterium
ATTAGGAAAACCAACTCCTTGGCTCACAGAACGACATGGCTACGATCCGACTTCTAAGGCATACAGCGAAAAAGAGCGGATGGCATGCGGTGAAGATACAAAGACGCCCGCACATCATTTTTCGATGCACGGGCGTTTATCAGAACCTGCAGGTATAAATCACGTTTCTTAAAGAGTGATGCAGTCTTAAATCGTTCGGGCCGAAATAGGACTGGGCATAGAAAATGGTGAGCTTGTTTTCAGGGTCGATGGAGCCGTAGGTGCCTGCTGCGCCGCCCCAGCCATAGGGGCCGAAGCCGATGGGTGCGCCGCATTCGGCCTGGTTGATGACGGTTCTTACGCCGAGTCCATAGCCCATGCCGAGGCTTGTGTAGCCGTAGCCTTCGCGCATGGAGCCCTTTAATTGGTCAAGGCGCATAAGGTCTGTGGTTCGCTTGTGAAGAAGCACATTTTCCCTGCAAAGCGCCTCCTGAAACGCCATATAGTCGTCGACGGATGAAATCAGGCCGCCCGACGCGCTTTCCTTGAGAATCGGGGGAATCAGGAAGTTGGCGGGGCCTTTGTTTTCAGGCGCGAGTTCGCTTCCACTGAACACATACTGGTTTGCAAGGTCTTTGGACGAGCATTCCTCAAGCGTAAAGGCGGTGTTTTTCATGCCGAGCGGGAGAAAAATATTTTCCCTGAGATACTCGGAAAAGCTTTTTCCTGTGATTCTCACAATCAGCGCGGCCAGCATTTCATGAGAAATGCCGTACAGATATTTCGTGCCCGGTTCAAACAGGAGGGGCATTTTCGCAAGGTATTTCGGAAGCTCGATCAAGGGACATGCGCCGCCGGTTTCCGTATAGAACTTCATCCCCATTTCCTGATAGTCGTTTCCGTCGCCGAAGCCTGCGGTCATGCGGAAAAGGTCTCGGATGGTAATGGGATTTTTCGCATTCTCAACGCTTCCGTCCGGCATGCGAACGCGCATATTTTCAAATTCCGGGAAGAAGCGGGAAAGAGGATCTTCGAGAAGAAAGTATCCCTGTTCATAAAGCTGCATGGCGGCAACGCAGGTAATGACCTTGGTGTTTGAATAGATGTTGTAAAGGGTGTTTTCGGTGATGGGCAGCTTGTTTTCAAGATCGCGGTATCCTGCCTTGTATCGGAAAACCTCCTTATGCTCATGAAAAACGCATAAATCGAGGCCTGGAATCCTGTATTCGTCCATCGCGCGATTCAAAAATGCTGTGAGCTTTTGATCAAAAGACATGGCTATCTCCTTGAAAATCAGTATTTGCGGCTCATGAGGCTGTCTGCCTCTTCGCGGGTGAGTTCGCCTGCGTTATATTTGGCCATGATGGCGACGTCTTTACTGCGAAGCTTGTAAAAGCAAATCAGAAGCGCATAAGAAATGAAGGTTGCGATCAGACCGGGCAGCTGGGTAACCAGCCACATTTCGGTGATGGCCTGTTCGGTCTGCGTGAAGTTGGCAAGGCCCGCAATGCTGTCGGCCTCGTACATGACAAAGGAAGTCAGGCTTAAAAGCCAAACGCCCAGAGAGGACGCGATTGCGCCGGGGAATTTGGCCGAGAAGGTCTGAACGGCGAAGTTGATGCCCACAGCGTTGATGCCGGTTTTATAGCGGCCGTATTCCAGAGCGTCGATTGTGAACATGTAGCCGACAAGGCCGGACATGGTGGTGGGGATCGCGGTCAGCGCAGAACCGACGATTGCCCAGGTGACATTCAGCCATCCCATGAAGTAGGCAAAGAAGGTGAGAACGCTCCACGCAAAGGAGAAGATATTGCACGTCATGTACAGCTTAAAGCGGTCGACCTTTTTGAGAATCAAAGGAAGGAGCAGACCCAGCACCGGACCGGGGATCATGTTGAGCCATGTCGTGATGATGCCAAAGCTCGTCTGACCATAGATGAAATAGGTTCCGACCATGCCGGCTGCGCCGCCTACGCACAGGCAGCCGCTGGCAATCTGGATGCTGTAAAGGAGGGTCAGATACTTGTTCTGCTTAAGGTAGGAGAACATTTCCCTGAGGGTGAAGGGGTGGCTTTCTTCTTCGTTTTCCTGTTTCGGAAGGATTGCGTATTTTTCCTTGCCCCAGAAAAACAGAGGAATCGTGAACACCGCGCCGACAAGGCAGGTGATGATCGCGGCTTTGCCGAACGCCATGCCGCACTTTTCGCCGATCATCCATGTCATCATGGTGGTGCAGAAAAGATTGCCCGCGCCGTGGAACACGCGCGCGACGGAGAAAAGCATGTTGCGCTCGTTCGTGTCGACGGACATCGTGGTAGTCATGGAGAAGAAGGGGACGTCGCAGATGGTATAGGTGGCGTCCCAGAGAACGTAAAACGCGGTGAACCAAGCAAGCTTGCCGAATTCGCCAAGTCCCGTCGGCATATTGAAAAAGCCGATGCAGGCAAGGGGCATGAGTAGCGCCGCAAGCCTCAGCCACGGGAGGCACTTTTCCTTTTTGAACTTTACTCTGTCAAAGATGTAGGCAAACAGCGGATCGTTGACCGCGTCCCAGATTTTGACAACCAGGAGGATAACTGCAATCTTTGCAAGGTCAATGCCCTGCAGAAGCAAAAACGTGTTCATGTAGGAGCCGACGATCATGTAGTAGAAGATCATACCGATTCCGTAGAACCAGAAGCTGCCCCTCTCTAACAGAGTGGTTGAGTATTTCTTGCCGGTCTTGGACGTGTCCATTTGTATATCTCCCTTCTGGTATTACCAGAGAATTCTGAATGGAAGTATAACATGAATCGTCGAAATGGTCAATTATGCGCTGATAAATCCGTTAAACTGACTAATTTGTGTTGACTGATCACGGAGGAATTGATATAATAAATGTAAATGAAACTGGTAATACCAGGTGCGCTCAGGAGGAAGAAATGGGCTTTGACAAGATATCAGCAGTTTCGCTTACGGATATGTTTGTTCAGCAGGTGGAGAATATGATCCTTTCGGGCGAGCTGAAGCCGGGAGAAAAACTGCCTGCCGCGCGCGATCTGGCGGCGCGCATCGGCGTGAGCCGCCCGGTCATTTCCGCTGGCCTCATCGAGCTTGAAAATCTGGGCTTTGTCGAAATCAAGCCCAGGCAGGGCGCGTATGTGTGCGATTACAGAAAGAAGGGCACGATAGAAACGCTGATCGCCATCATGCGCTATAACGGCGGAATCATGCGTCCCAAGGAGGTCGCATCGCTGATGGAAGTGAGGGGCGTTCTAGAGAGCCTTTGTATGGAAAAGGTGATCGACCGCGCAAGCGACAGTGAGATTCGCAGTATAAAGCCATATCTTGACAGGATCAAAAACGCAAAAACGCCCGAGGAATCGGCAAGCGCGGTGTTTGAATTCCATCATGAGCTTGCGATGCTGTCCGGCAATATGCTTCTGCCGCTTTTATATCATTCGTTCAAACCCGAAAGCATTCATCTCTGGCAGTGGTATTCAAAGCATATCGGGCTTGACAGAATGTATGAAATCAAAAAAGAACTCTATGAAGCGCTGATTATGAGAAACAAGGAAAAGGCGATGAAGACGCCGGGTGAATACCCGGACGAAGACTGGTGGAAAAACTACAGTCAAAGTGAAAACGGATGGGAGGCGCTGTGATGAACGGATTGGAAAAGAATGTAAATGTATATCTTCAATATGATCTTGACAGGACGGTTTCGCCTTATCTTTTCGGCGATAACCTTGAGCACACGCGCGGATGTATAAACGGCGGGCTTTCGGCAGAAAAGATCAGGAACCGGAAATTTGTCGGAAAGCCGACGCGCTTCGGCTATGCCCATGAGTGGTATCCGATCGGTGAAAAGACCGTGTTTTCCTTTGGCGAAAGCTATACGCGCCATTATCAGGGCTACAGCATGCACAGAAACCATGAAATGAACAGCCAGTATATCACAAACTATTTTAATGAGACTTGCGGCATCGGGCAGAAGGATCTGTATTTTAAGGAAGATACGGATTATGTGTTTACTGTGGCGGTCAAAGCGTTCAAGGAAACGGCTGTTAATGTAAAAATTGCCTCTCACTCGGGCGAAACGTATGATGAAAAGCTGATTTTTGCTGAAGAGGGGGATTATGCCGAAAAAACCGTTATCCTTCACGCTGTGAAGGAAGACTTTGAGGGCAGAATCGAAATCACGTTTGATTCTGCCGGAACTGTTATGATCGGCGCGGTTTCGCTGATGGAGGCGGACAATTTCCGCGGGATGCGAAAAGATGTGATTGAAAAAATGAAGGAGCTGGGCATCAGGCTTCTTCGCTGGCCAGGCGGAAACTTTGCGGGCGAATACAACTGGAAGGACGGGCTCCTTCCCAGAAACATGCGCGCGCCGTTTCAGTCGTATCTGTGGCTTGAAACCCAACCGCATACATACGGCTATGATTTTCATGATATCAATACGGATGATTTCATTGCACTGTGCCGGGAAATCGGCGCGGAGCCCTTTATAACGCTAAATCCCACATGGAATACGCCGGAGGAAAGCGCCGAGTGGGTGGAATACTGTAACGGCGGTGAAGAAACCAAATACGGCGCAATCAGAGCGAAAAACGGGCATAAAGAACCCTATAATGTCAAGTTCTGGTCGCTCGGAAATGAAGCGGGCTACGGACATATGGAGGGCGCAAACACGGCGGATGCGTATCAGAGAGCGGTAAGAAAGCATGCAGAGAAGATGCTTGAAGTTTCGCCTGACCTGACGCTTTGTTCTTCCGGCCCGTATCCGAACGAAGAATGGGCGAAATATTCTGCCTGCGCGCTGTCGGACGTTGCTGGGACTGTGTCGCTTCATTATTACGCGCACTATCCGCAATTTATTGATCCTGATAAGAAAAAGGAAGAATATGAATCGCTGGTAGGCAAGGTGGAAGAGCATTGCCTTCCGTTTATACGGACGCTGAGAAAACAGCTGGGAGACAATGATGTCGGCATTTCTTTCGATGAGTGGAACGCATGGTATGCGTGGTACAGAAAAGGAAGCGTCGCGGAGGCTATGTTTGCCGCAGCTTTTATCAATATGATACTTATAAATGCGGATAAGTACGGCGTGAAAATGTGCTGCCACTTTGAATCCGTAAACGAAGGCGCGATACAGGTAACGCCCGATAAGGCGAGCTTGTCGCCGACGGGTCAGGTCATCGCTCAAATGAACGCGCACGCCAGCGGCACAATCTGTGCAATACAAGAAGATCTGATATCGACACGCAAACAGAATGTGGTCACCACTACGCTCATCAACCGTGCTTTTGACGAGGAATGTTCGTTTATCCTTAAAAATATCGGAGAAACTCTGGAAATTGTTGAATTTGTCTCCGATGATATTGTTCCTGGCACTGTGTTTGAGTCAAGAAGAGTATATAAGCAAACGAAAGACGGAGAACTTGCAGTTACGCTGCCGCCGCATAGTTTTGCGGTGATTAAGACAAAGTCGCTTTAAAGCAAAAACGGAGAGGAGCACGACTCCTTTCCGTTTTTGCTGTATTATGCGTAATCTTTTTCATTCGTGAGTGGAAGAGAGAATCCTCCTAACAGCTGCGACAGAATCATCCGGGTAGAGCCTTCCGACCATACCGCTGATTACTTGCTTAACCTCCTGCGATGTAAGCGCGATGCCGGAGGCGGCAGACCGCATCTCACAAGGTGAATCGCGCACAACACGAATGGAAATGCGGTAAAAGGCAGAGCTGTCTAAGTCAATAAGGATCGCAAGCTCTCCGTTATAACGCGGCGCCGGATTTGTGTCATACCTTTCGCAGGGCGCAATTTCAAATGCTTCGTGGATGCCTGTGAAATTCTCATCCTGTGACAAGACAGGAGGAAAGACGTTTCCGCAGGCGAAACAGCGCGCAGCAAAAAGCGATGGCGGCGGGAGATATTCACATGGGTGAACACCTGCTTATGGAAATAAATGAAACTAAAAAAAGGACCTGCATTCTGCAAGTCCTTCAGAGCTGATGACCGGATTTGAA
>JAZSFI010000298.1:0-3472 GCA_045532135.1 Clostridia bacterium
AAATAGCAAAGACCAATGGTCGGTCGAAATCAAGCCGGCGCGCGGCTGGCTGAATGTGAATCTGAAGGAGCTTTGGCGGTACAGGGACTTGATTTACCTTCTGGCAAGGCGTAATTTTGTGTCGCTTTACAAACAGACGATTCTGGGTCCCGCATGGGCAATCATTCAGCCCCTTCTGACCACCGTCATTTTCACGGTCGTCTTCGGCAAAATCGCAAACATTTCAACCGACGGCATGCCGCAGTTTCTGTTCTACATGGCGGGCAATGTGCCGTGGACGTATTTTGCCAGATGTCTTGAAAAGACCAGCGAAACCTTTCTGGCGAATGAAAAAATCTTCGGAAAGGTGTATTTCCCGCGCCTGTGCGCACCGATTGCCACGGTTTTGTTTACAATGATCAGTTTCCTGATCCAGTTTGCGCTGTTTCTCATTTTCCTCGCCTTCTATGCCCTTCAGCCGAACCCGGTCGTACATCTGAATTGGGAGCTCGTTGCGCTCACGCCCGTTGTGCTTCTTGAAATGGGCATGCTGGGGCTTGGCGTCGGCATCATGATTTCGGCGCTCACCGTTCGCTACCGCGACCTTGCGCTCCTCGTGTCCTTCGGCGTGCAGCTTTGGATGTACGCCTCTCCCGTCGCCTATCCCGTTTCCCTGATTGATAAGAATTTTCCGGCGCTTTCGGGCCTTTACATGCTCAATCCCATGGCGCCGATCATCGAATTTTTCCGCGCGGCCTATCTTGGCACAAGCGCGTTCAGCATTGGGTACTTCATTTTGAGCATGGTTGTCACCTGCCTCATTCTCTTTGCGGGCGCAATTCTTTTCAACCGCTCACAGAAAACGTTCATGGACAATATTTAAAGGAGGGCGGAAAGATGAACGATATCGTGCTTCAGGCCGAGCATGTGTATAAGCAGTATCGCTACGGCGTGATCAACAACCGCACCTTCAAAGATGATCTGGCGGAAAAAATCGCCAGGCTCCGCAAAAAGGAAAACCCGATGACTAAGGTCGGAAACCAAGCCATCGCAGGGCGCGACGGGCAGAAGTTTTACGCGCTGGAGGATGTAAGCTTCGAAATCGGTCGCGGACAGGCGGTTGCATTGATCGGACGCAACGGCGCCGGAAAATCCACGCTTTTGAAGCTCATTTCCCGCATCACCGCCCCGACCGAAGGCGTCATCCGCTATAAAGGCAATGTGGCAAGTCTTCTGGAGGTCGGAACAGGCTTCAACCGCGAGCTCACAGGCCGCGAAAACATCTACTTAAACGGCGCGATCATGGGCATGACCAAAGCCGACATCACAAAAAAACTCGATGAAATCATCGAGTTTTCGGAAATCGGCCCCTTCATCGACACGCCCGCAAAACGATATTCTTCCGGCATGTATGTAAAGCTCGGCTTTGCCGTCGCCGCGCATCTGGATCCCGATATCCTGATTTGCGACGAGGTGCTGGCGGTGGGCGATGTGAAGTTTCAGGACAAGTGCATCCGCAAAATGAGCGAGCTTGCGGGCGAACACACCGTCATCTACGTAAGCCACAACATGCGAACCCTGCGCCAATTATGCACCTCCGCCATTTATCTTGAGGACGGCAGGCTCACCTATTCCGGCGACCTCGAGCACGCGATTTCGCTCTATTCCGGCGCATCCGCCATGAACGAAACCCACCGCGATTTCTCGGACGTGCGGCACCAGGGCAATATCGGAAGATTCGTCCGCCTTATGGAGCTGGACATGCTTGATGTGGCATCCTGTGAATATGAAATGGGCTCCAGCATCCGTTTCCGCCTGAAAATGCATTCCTCCGTCGAGGTCAAAAATCTCAAAATCGGCATCCAGCTCACTCGCCCCGGAAGCGATATTCTTTCTACCTCTTTGAGCGCGCCCTTTGCCGATACCAGGGAAAATGAAATCCTCGAGGAAACCTTTGAAATGCCGTTGGGCGGCCTGGCTCCAGGCGAATATGACGCAAGAATCTGGCTGTATATGATCGATCCCATGGGACGCATGATCTCCTACGACATCGTGCCCAACGCCTTCCGCTTCGCCGTTACCCAGAATCCCGAGAAAAATCAGGGCCTTCTCTGGAACGAAAAAGCCCTCGGCCTTTTCAGAATGGGCGATATTGAGAGAGTCAAATTGTAGTTTCAGCAAAACAACGGTACGGTTTCAATCTGCATTTTTGAAACCGTACCGTTGTTTTTCGTAAAAAGGGCTTTTCTCCTCCGCCTTGCGTCTTTTTACATCATGATATTCAAAATATACATGCTGCCCATCGCGACCATTCCGAGAAGCGACAAAATGAAGCCCAGATACATGTTTTTGGCAGGCTTTGAGCATAAAAGCACCGTCATATACACGATCGACAACGCCATGGATGCATAAAGAATGATTTCAATATTGACGTCCTTCAGATATTCCGCCGCAATCAGCCAGCCGCCGCACAAAACCGCCGTAACCACATCCGCAGCGCAAAGTCCTCTGTAAACCGCATCCGCCGCCGCGCCCACAAGAATCGAAATCGCAAACAGGCGCGCATCACTGAACCAGAAATAGCCGTATTTCCCCGCGTCCGGCCAAACGAAAAGCCCCGCCAGACGACCGGCCAGAAACAGAAACAATACCGCTTTCTCCCATTCCCGCTTCTTGGGGCCGCGCATCATAAGAAGTCCCCAAAGCGCCCCCGAAAAGAAGATAAAAAGCGAAATTACATTCAAAGGAATGTTCGTAATCTGAACGCCGGCCGCATTTGAACGAAGGTTCAGCATGCCGTCCTGAAGCCCCTCCAGATACAAAGGCGACAAAACCAGCGCCATGCCGATGCCAGCAAGCAGTCTGCGCCGGGGATTGGCACATATAAGCAGCGCCAAGCCTAAAGCGCAAACGCCCAGAAGCACAAAATTCCAAACATAATCGATAAACCGAACCGACGCAATGTGAAACACAAAATCAAACGCGTCAAACAGCTTCAAATATGCCACAAACAAAGGCGCAAGCAAAAACCGCCACAAAAAATGAACCTCTCCGCGAACACGCGCCATAAACAAAATTCCTCCAAATCTTTCGTCATACCCATTATACTATGAAATCGTCCGGACTGCAAAATATTTTTGCATATCGTTACAGCAAAAAGGAACCGGCAGATGCAAATTCTTTTTTCTCATACCTGCGTTTCAATTTGACCAACAACATTTCAGGAAGGTTCCAAATACTCATTGCCCTGACGCAACGGCTCTGTTATAATAAAAAAGGATGCACTACACCGGCACATTCCATCGTATATATAAACAGAAAACGCAAAGGAGGCTTTCTCTTGAACAAAGAAATCAAAAACAAGGAAATTCGCGATGAAGCGCTGGAAAACGTAAACGGCGGCACAGGCTTCGGCATACTGCCGGGATTTGATACAACTATGAGAGAACAGAAAAACAGAGAAATCGAGAAAAGCTCAATGGAGCTGAATGAC
>JAZSFI010000266.1:0-2945 GCA_045532135.1 Clostridia bacterium
CCACCGTTGTCCAGATCGGCATCGGCGGCAGCGATTTGGGCCCCAGAGCCATGTATCTTGCCCTTGAAAACTGGGCGAAGGTGAACGGCTATTTTAAAATGAAGGCCGAGTTTATTTCAAACGTCGACCCGGACGACGCGGCGGCGGTTCTGAAAAACATCGACGTTGCCCACTCCATCTTCGTTCTGGTTTCCAAGTCCGGCACTACGCTTGAGACGCTCACCAACGAATCCTTCGTAAAAGACGCGCTCAAAAACGCAGGTCTTGACGCTTCCAGGCACATGGTCGCCGTCACCAGCGAAACCTCTCCCCTCGCCAAGAGCCCGGATTATCTCGCCGCGTTCTTTATGGACGACTATATCGGCGGCCGCTATTCCTCCACCTCCGCCGTCGGCGGCGTCGTTCTCTCCCTCGCCTTCGGCCCCAAGGTGTTTGAATGCTTCTTAGCCGGCGCGCACGAGGCCGACGAAATCGCCAAGGAAAAGGACATCCTCAAAAACCCCGCCATGCTGGACGCCGTCATCGGCGTTTACGAGCGCAATGTTTTAGGCTATGAAAATACGGCCGTTCTTCCCTATTCTCAGGCATTGAGCCGCTTCCCTGCGCACCTTCAGCAGCTGGATATGGAATCGAACGGCAAGAGCGTCAACCGTTTCGGCGAGCCCGTTTCTTACTCCACCGGCCCCGTCATTTTCGGCGAACCCGGCACCAATGGACAGCACTCCTTCTATCAGCTTCTGCATCAGGGAACCGATATCATTCCCCTGCAGTTCGTAGGCTTTAAAAACAGCCAGATGGCCACCGACGTCATCATTCAGGGCACCACCAGCCAGCAGAAGCTGTGCGCAAACGTTGCAGCCCAGATCATGGCGTTTGCCTGCGGAAAAACCGACGAAAACAAAAACAAGAATTTTGCTGGCGGCCGCCCCTCCTCAATCATCATTGGAAAACAGCTCACACCCAAAGCGCTTGGCGCTCTCCTCGCGCACTTTGAAAACAAGGTCATGTTCCAGGGCTTCTGCTGGAATGTGAATTCCTTCGATCAGGAAGGCGTTCAGCTGGGTAAGGTCTTGGCCAAGAAAGTGCTCGCCCACGAAACCGACGGCGCGCTCAAGGTCTACAGCGATCTGCTTAATATCTAAAAAAGCACATCTCTGCGCGGAAAACCTTTTTCAGGCATTCCGCGCAGTATTTTTATATAAACATATTGCACCGCATATGCTTAAATGGTATAATTATGCTGGGTTTGTGCGCAGGCGTATTTTGCCCGGCGCGTAAATAAAATAAAAAACCAAAGAAAAAGGGGGCTTTCAAATGGAGATACTGATTATCGTCGGAGCCATCGTGGTTTTGCTTCTTCTGATCGCTGTCGCAGGTTATGTCAAGGCGCCACCGGACACGGCTTACCTCATTTCCGGCTTCAGAAAGCCGCGCATTCTGATCGGAAAAGCAGGCATCCGCATTCCGTTCCTCGAGAGAATGGATAAATTGTCCCTTAAAATGTTCTCCGTAGACGTAAAGACCACCGACTACGTGCCCAACGCCGAATATATCAACGTAAAAGTGGACGCAACGGTCAAAATCCGCATCGGTCAGAGCGAAAACATGATGACCCTTGCCTCAAAGTTCTTCCTGAATGAAGGCGAAAGCATGATCATCAGCCGCGTTCAGGACACCTTGGAAGGCAACATGCGCGAAATCGTGGGTCAGATGAGACTTGAAGAAATGGTCACCGACCGCAAAGCTTTCGGTGAACGCGTGCAGGAAAACGCCATTCCCGACCTTGAAAAGATGGGTCTTGAGATGATTTCCTTCAACGTCCAGTCTTTCTCCGACCAGAACAACGTCAACGAGGATCTCGGTATCGACAACATCTCCCAGATCAAGAAGGGCGCGGCGGTCGCCAAGGCGCAGGCCGACCGAGACATCGCCATCGCGCAGGCACAGGCCGCCAAGGAAGCCAACGACGCCAAAGTGCAAAGCGAAATGGAAATCGCCGAAAAGCAGAACGCGCTTGCCATCCGTCAGGCAGAGCTCAAACAGGTCAGCGACGTCAAGAAAGCGGAGGCCGACGCGGCATACTCCATCCAGCAGCACGAACAGAGAAAGACCATCGAAATCACCTCCGCCAATGCGGATATCGCCAGAGCCGAACGCCACGCCGAGCTCAAAGCCCGCGAAGTTCAGGTTGCCAAGCAGACCTTGGACGCCGAAATCCGCGCCAAGGCCGATGCGGAGCGCTATCGTCAGGAGCAGGTCGCACAGGCAGAGTTGTTCAAGCGTCAGAAAGAAGCCGAAGCCAAGAGATATGAGCAGGAGCAGGAAGCCTTCGCCGCAATGAAGATCGCGGAAGCCCAGAAGTTCGCAAGAGAACAGGAAGCCGAAGGTATTCAGGCGGTCGGTCAGGCGGAAGCCGAAGCCATCCGCGCCAAAGCCCTCGCAGAAGCCGCCGGTATCGACAAGAAAGCCGAGGCTATGAAAAAGTACGGCGAAGCCGCTGTGGTCGAAATGGTCATGGCAGCCCTGCCCGAAATCGCCAAGAACGTCGCCGAGCCTTTGAGCAAGGTTGACAAGATCACCATGTACGGCGAAGGCAACAGCGCAAAACTCATTCAGGACATCATTAACGGTACCACCCAGGTCACAGAAGGCATCACCGCCGGCATGGGTATTGATATAAAGAGCCTGCTCATGGGCGCGCTCGGCGGAAGAATCGCTGCAAACGCTCAGGCCAATAAGGAAGAGCAGGAATAAATCCAATATAAAGATCCCGAGGGAGCAACTCGGAGAGGACGCGTGTTCTCAATGGCATTACGCCGGTTGCAGGAGGCGAAACGCCTCCCCACAAGGCCAGATACAGCGTTGGATTCGCGTAAAACATCTGTTTTCCTGTAGGAGACGACTTTTCCGTCCCGAGTGTGGCGCGCTCCTTTCTTAAATCGATG
>JAZSFI010000531.1:0-1652 GCA_045532135.1 Clostridia bacterium
AGGAGGGGCAGTAGTTGACGAGGGTCTTGTCGCGGAATACCATGCCGTGCTCAAAGAGCTTCAAAAAGATCCACTGGGTCCACTTATAGTATTTGGGATCGGTGGTGTCGATTTCTCTGGAATAGTCGAAGGAGAAACCGAGGCGCTTGAGCTGCGTGCGGAAATGATCGATGTTCGTCTTGGTGACGACAGCGGGATGAATGTTATTTTTGATGGCGAAGTTTTCGGTCGGAAGGCCGAACGCATCGTAGCCCATGGGGAAAAGGACGTTGTAGCCTTCCATGCGGCGCTTGCGGGCGATGATATCCATGGCTGTGTTGGAGCGCGGATGACCGACGTGAAGGCCTGCGCCGGAGGGATAGGGGAACTCAATCAGGTTGTAGAATTTGGGCATGTCGTGGGATTTAAGCGCGTTTAAGCAGCCGGTCTTGTCCCAATGATCCTGCCATTTTTTCTCGATGGTCTTCGGATTGTACTCGGGGTACTTGTTCATCTGAAATCTCTTCTCTCTATAAAAATATAAGCGCATCCCCGCCTGAAGAGACGTGAAAAAATTCACGCGGTACCACTCTTCTTGATCCGGCAGGATCCGCCTTGATTGCCCTATATCGCTGGCGAGCGCCCGCGCATGCGGGATTCTCCGGAACGAGTTCAGCGTCCGGCGGCGCCGCCTTGCACCAAACGGCGGCTCTCTGTTGCTCGCTTAAAACGCTTACTGCTTTCCATCACAGATGAAACTATTATAGCATAGGAATTGAAAAATGCAAGTTATGATTTTGCGTGCATGAAAAGAAAGCGAAAAACGGAACGAAAACACCGCATTGCCCGTCCAAACAAAAGAAGGAAAGAAAAGGAAGATGCGTTTATGAAATCAAATTGCTTTTTAAGGCAGATTCTGATTGCCGCGCTCATTGTAACGCTTTTTGCCATAGGACTGTTTATCGTTTTGTTTTTTACGGGAGATGCATCTGTTTCAGTAGTGTCGCTTCACGATTTTGACGGGGCAACGGCGGCCGTCTATACGCACAAAGGGAACGCTGCGGGCGCGGACTGTCCGTTGTATTCCTTAGAAAACGGAAAATACCTTGCGCTTTTTGATGCTTCGTGCAGCCTTGATGCGGGCGGCCTGAGAGGCGAAATCAAACTTGCCCGAAGCGAAAATGAATGCGAGATTTTGGGTCAAGGGAAAAAAGATGTGCGTCCTGTTCAAAAGGTGCAGTCTGACGGAAAGAAATTTGAATTTTTCGGCGGAGAAATTTCGTTTTATCCGTTTGAAGAGGGATGGATTTCGGTGATTCGCCTCATGAACAGCGCGGAGCATGCGAAGTTCGAATGTGTTCGGTTCGGAAACATTGAAATGACGGCGCAGGAATACCGAAATGCGTATCCCGAGGAAGCAGACGGACTTCGGTGGGACGAAGAAAACGGTGTATATGTGGATGAAGTAGGCGAAATTCACAAGATCCGATACGGATTTGCCTTCGAAATTCCTGCTTTGGATTGGACACAAGAGAAGGACGCATACGTTTCTTTTTATCTTACGGATGCGGATTACACAAGCCTGATGGAAAACAAGGTTTTCGAGCTGCTGGATTGCGAAGGCGGCAGGATAAATGCGCTGTTCTGGGAAGGAAAATAAAATACAGACCGAA
>JAZSFI010000497.1:0-4229 GCA_045532135.1 Clostridia bacterium
TAAGAACTTCATGACGGACAGATTGACGCTCGGATGCAGTCGGCAGCCGCCCTTGTAGGGGCCGATGGCGCTGTTGAACTGCACGCGGTAGCCGCGGTTGTCCTGAACGACGCCGTTGTCGTCCACCCAGCTTACGCGGAAGGTGATGATGCGCTCGGGCTCTACGATTCTTTCGGCGATTCCGGCTTTTACGTAGTCGGGGCGCTTGTCAAAAACAGGCTGAAGGCTTTCAAGTACTTCTTTGACCGCCTGAAGAAATTCCTTCTGGTCGGGATCGCGCTGGACAACCTTTTCATAAACGCCCTTTAAATATTCATTCTGAAAGCTCATGCGGATTCTCCCTTCATAATTGGATGAATTTTATGCAAATTCTATTCGAATTTGAAATATGGAGAGATTATACCATTCAATTCGCTGTTTGTAAATACGATTTTACAAATTTTTTCGGGCGTGTAGAGAGAAAAAGGAAAAATGTGTACACTCACTCATCGAAAGGAGGGCTGAAGGTGGAAGAGGAAAAAAACGTATGGCAGGGTGCGGATGCGAAGATCACGCGCATCAGGTCCGTGAAAGGGAAAAAGCTCTCCTCGAACGGACAGATGGAGGCGCTCAAAAAATGTGCGGACATGGCGGCAGACGAGATTATGAATATGCTGAAGGACGAAGCGCAATTCACGCGGCATATTTTTCAGGACAAGGCTTCCGGCTGTGTGTGCGAAGCGGAGCTGAAAACGCGGAATGTCCGGCATTTGCGCGATGTAATCTCCGCCATACGGGAACTGAGCGATGTGATCCGCTCTTTGTACGGGCTTTTGCCGCCGGAAGCTGCGAGCGAGAAGGAAATGCAAATGAAGAAGCTTGAGATCGAGCTCAAAAAGATCGTGCCGCCGGACAAATCCGGGTCGGAAACGGGCGTTGTTCTTTTGCCCGCGCCGGAGGAGACCAATGCGTAACGTCGTATGGAAGCCGCAGAAAAAGCAGGCGATGTTTTTAAAACGGCGGGAATACGAATGCCTGTACGGCGGCGCGGCAGGCGGAGGAAAGAGCGAAGCGGCGGTCATGCTTCCGCTTTATTGGGTGCACATTCCGCATTTTCAGGCGCTGATTTTGAGGAAAACCTATCCGCAGCTGACGGAGCTGATCGATAAATCCCGCATGTATTATCCAAAAATGTTTCCGGGGGTCAAGTACAATTCGACCTCGCACAGATGGACGTTTCCATCCGGCGCGAGGGTATCCTTTGGCAGCATGCATACGGCAAGCGATACGGAAAGCTACAGAGGGCGGCAGTTTGATCTGATCATCTTTGACGAGCTTACGCATTTTACGTGGGACGAGTACTCGTTCATGTTTTCAAGAAACCGTCCATCCGGCCCGGGCACGTTTGTGGGCATCCGTGCAACGACGAACCCTGGCGGCGTCGGGCATGGGTGGGTGAAGGACAGGTTTATCACCTGCGCGCCGCCATTTACGCCCGTTACCGAAACCTGTGTGATCCGAACGCCCGAGGGGACGGAGGAAAGGCAGGAAAGAAGCCGCATTTTTATCCCTGCGACCGTGTATGACAACGAAGCGCTTTTGCAAAACGACAGAAGCTATCTTGCCAACCTTGCGATGCTTCCGATAGCGCAGAGGAACGCGCAGCTGTACGGCAACTGGGACTCGTTCGACGGACAGGTATTCAGAGAATGGGTAAACGACCCGGCGCATTACGAGGACGGGCTGTTTACCCATGTAATCAAGCCCTTTCGCATTCCGAAACATTGGCGCATCTGGCGCGGGCTGGATTTCGGCTATGCAAGGCCATACTCGGTTGGGTGGTATGCGGCGGATGAGGACGGACGTTTGTATCGGATCTGCGAGCTTTACGGCTGTACGGGAACGCCCAATGAAGGAACGCGGGAAGCCCCAAACAAGATTGCCGAAAACATCCGAAGAATTGAAAATGAAAACGAACTTTTAAAGGGCAGGATGATCACGGGTGTTGCCGATCCGTCGATTTTTGACGAATCAAGGGGCGAATCCGTAGCTGCGATGATGGCAAGACATCCGAACTATTGCTATTTTCAGCCCGGCGACAACACGCGCCTGCCCGGAAAAATGCAGTTTCATTACCGCTTTGCGTTTCAAAAGGACGGGCGGCCGATGCTTCAGATTTTCAATACCTGCGTTCATTTTATCAGAACCGTTCCATCGCTTACATACGACACGCGCATGGTTGAGGACGTGAACTCTTCCCAGGAAGACCATATTTACGACGAATGCCGCTATGTGCTGATGGAAAATCCGATTTCGCCCGCGCAGTTTGTGAAAACGGGCGCGCCCGGAGAGGATCCGCTGGATATCAAAAAGACGTCAAATGCGCGGTTTTACCGCATATGATTCTGAAAGGAGAAAAATGGATGATGTTTCCCTTAAATCCTGTGATTACGAAGGAAAGCGTTCTGGAAGCGGAGAGGACACTGATCAAATACAGAAATGCAAAGGCTTCTTTGGAAGCGCGCCTTATTGACAACGAGGAATGGTATCGCCTGAGGCGGGGCGATCCTGCGCTTCATCAGAATCCCGAAGAAGTTTCCGCGACCAGCGCGTGGCTGTTAAATTCCATTGCCGGAAAGCATGCGGATGCGATGGACAACTATCCGGAACCGTTCCTCCTTCCGAGGGAAGAGAGCGATCAGCCGGATGCGGAAGCGCTGAGCGCGATTCTGCCGGTCATTTTCGAGCAGAACGATTATGAGGAAGTGTATTCCGATGTGTGGTGGACGAAATTAAAGGGCGGAACGGGCATCACGGGTGTTTTTTGGAATCCGTCTCGGCTTGGCGGCATGGGCGATATCGATATCCGTCCGATCGATCCTTTGTGCGTGTATTGGGAGCCGGGCATTAAGAACATCCAGTATTCCAAAAACGTTTTCCACATCGAGAGCGTGGACAACGAAACGCTGATTGAAGCATGGCCGTTTCTTAATGGGAAGCTTACCGGCGGCATGATTACCGAAACCAATTACAGAAACACCCGGAAGGAAACGGGTGAAAGGAGCGTTGTGGTTGATTGGTATTACAAAAAGCGCGTGAACGGCCGCGACGTTGTGCATTTTGTGAAGTTTGTTTCGGGGCAGCTTTTGTATGCGTCCGAAAACGACGAAAGGTATTTTGAATGCGGCTATTACGACCACGGGCAGTATCCGTTTGTGTTTGACGTTCAGTTTCAGGAAGCGGATTCTCCGGCGGGGTTCGGCTTTATCGATGTTTGCAAGCAGCCGCAGATGTACATCGACAAGCTCAACAATGTGATTTTAAAAAGCGCGCTCATGTCCGCGCGTCCCCGCTTTTTCATTCGCTCCGACGGCGCGATCAACGAAGAGGAATATGCGGATTTAAGCAATGATTTTGTGCATTATCAGGGCGGTTCCGCGCCGACAGACAGCATCCGGCAAATCGAGATGCGTCCGGTAAGCAGCGTGCTGATGGCTGTTTTGAACGGCAAAATCAATGAGCTTAAAGAAACCAGCGGAAACCGCGATTTTTCACAGGGCACGTCCGTAAACGGCGTGACGGCCGCAAGCGCGATCATGGCGCTTCAAAGCGCGGGCGACAAGCTTTCCAGAGACGCGCTTAAAAGCAGCTATCGCGCGTTTACGCGCATTTGCCATCTTGTAATCGAGCTGATCCGCCAGTTTTATACACAGCCCAGATGCTTTCGCGTGATGGGCGCGGAAAGCGGCATGAAGTACATCCGTTTCTGCAACGCACGCATTCGAGCAAAGGGCGAGGGCGCGGACCGCTTTTATTCTGTGCCCGTTTTTGACATCAAAATCCGCCCCCAGCGTTCAAGCCCCATGCATATGCTTCAGAGAAACGAGCTGGCCAAGGAATTCTATGCGCTCGGATTTTTCAATCCCGAAAATGCGGAGCAGGCGCTTGCCTGTATTGAGATGATGGAATTTGAGGGAAAGGCGCAGCTGATTGAGCGCATCCGAAGAGGGCAGACGTACGATAAAAAGGTCAAGGCGCTGTATGAAGCGGCGAAGGAGAACGGATGATATAAAAAAGAATGTTTTCTTTTAACCGGCAGGCGATGAACCTGCCGGTTTTTATGCGCGTGAGGATTCTGTGTCTGGGCTTTTCGTGCATCCGTTAAATTACGGCTACAATCCGCGCTTTATGCTTTGCGTATGCGTTCATGTGTGCTATAATGATTGAATGAACGGGGGTATACGGATGCT
>JAZSFI010000492.1:0-14939 GCA_045532135.1 Clostridia bacterium
AGAAAACGGCTCGGTTTCTTCATGCTTCCTCCATATATGAAAATGGTTATTTGTGCAATATTATTATACTACATTTTGTCATAAAGTTCAATACTTTGAAACAAATTCGCATTTTCTTATCGCTTCAGAAGGCCGTCCAGCTCTGCGGGAGAGAGATGGTCCTGAAGGGAAATGTTGATTGCGCGGGCGATGATGCCTGCCGCGTCGTCAATCATGTCGTCAATTTCGCGCGGCGTGACGATCATTTCGCCGATTTCGTTTTCAAACAGCGTTTTTGTAATTTTATCCAGCATCTCTTCCTCGGCTTCGCCCTCGCTCATCAGATACAAAGCGTCCCTTGCAATGGTGGATGCGTAGACGACGGTGGGCATGCCGATGGCGATAACCGGGACGCCGAGTTCCTCCTTTGTGATGGCGCGCCGGTGATTGCCGACGCCTGAGCCCGGCTGGATTCCGACGTCGGATAATTGAATGCTGACGCCCACGCGCTTGGATGCGCGGGCGGCGAGCGCATCTATGCAGATAATAACGCGGGGATTTACGGCGGAAACAATGGATTTTACGCTTTCCATGGTTTCGATTCCGGTTATGCCCAGCACGCCGGGACAGATGCAGCAGACGCTTGAAAGCCGATCGTCCGTCTCATCGGGAAGCTCAGTCAGCAGATGGCGCGTGACCAGAACGCCCTCGATGGTCTTGGGACCCAAAGCGTCGGGCGTGACCATGCGGTTTCCCAGCCCCACAATCAGCGCAGGCTTTCCGTTTTCATCCGGCGGCAGAAGCCGCATGATTTCTTCCGCCAATATGGAGGACAATGCATCGTAGGCCATTGGATCGCGCGTTCGGACGCCCTCGCATTCGAGGGTAATGTATTTTCCGATGGGCTTTGAAAGGCTCTTGGAAGATTCTTCGGTTTCAATGATGACTTCTGTAATCAGTACGCCCGATTCCTCCCAGCTTGCGATGCTCACGCCCGGAATGTGACCGGCAGCCTCTGAAGATTCCATGGCGAGGTCGGTTCGGATTTGATTCATAGGAAGCGCTCCTTTTTTTGCGTTTTCTCCTATTTTGTGCGCGCAGATGAATTTCGATACAAATTGACCGCGATTTCTCTTTCCAATTTTCACGTCCATGTGCTATAATAATGGAAATGATTTTTCGGAGGATGACATGCAAACGGAGTTTTCGCGCAAAAGCGCGCTTAAAATGATTTTTGCCCTCGCGTGGCCGACGGTGCTCGAGCAAATCCTGATCACCGCGGTTTCCTATGTGGACACGGCAATGGTCGGCCGCTACAGCGAGAATGCTTCCGCGATTGTCGGCTGCACCATGACGGTCAACTGGCTCATCGGCGGCATTGTTTCGGCGATAGCGGTTGGATTTTTGTCGTTTATTGCGCGTGCCGTGGGCGCGGGAGAAAACGAGCTTGTCAAAAAAGCCGCCGCGCAGGCGACGGGTATGGCGCTGATTACGGGCGTATTGCTTACGGCGATTGTGCTTCCGATTGCAAGGTTTGTTCCTGTGTGGATGAACGCAGATCCTGCTATCCGGGACGATGCGGGCACGTACTTTTTCATTATCTATACGCCCATGATTTTCAGAAGCGCGACTATTATTTACGGAACGGTTCTGCGCGCGGCGGGAGACACGAAAACGCCGATGGTTATAAATGCGGTTACCAATGTTGTCAACATGATTCTGAACTTTTTTATGATTTACTCAGCGCGCACATTTGATGTGTTCGGACTAAGCATTACCATTCCGGGCATGGATCTGGGTACGACCGGCGCTGCGATTGCCAGCGCGGTTGCCTTTACGGTCGGCGGCGTATGGATGACGATCGCTGTTTTCCGAAGCAGGATTCTCTCGCCCAAAGGCATGTCGCTGAAGCCGGATTTGGCGATTCTGCGCCCGTGTTTTCGCGTAGCGTTTCCTGCGCTTCTTCAGAGAATCGCGACTTCTTCCGGTTATGTTGCCTTTTCCGGCATGATCAATACGCTTGGCGAAGTGGCAACCGGCGCGCATACGATTGCAAATACGGCGGAAAGCGCGTTCTATATTCCCGGCTACGGCATGCAGGCGGCGGCTTCCACGCTGATTGGCATGTCCTATGGCGAGAAGAACCCCAAAAAGATGAAAAGCATCTGCCATATGCTTTTGATCATTGAGGTCATTGTCATGATACTGTCCGGCGGCTGTCTCTTCTTTGGCGCAGAGGCGATCATGGGCATTTTCACAAAGAGCGATGATATTATTAAAGTCGGAACAACGGTTCTCATGATGGTTGCCGTGTCCGAGCCTGCCTACGGAATTGCCATTATCGTGGAAGGCATTTTCCACGGCGTAGGCGATACCCTGTCTACGTTTGTGTACGGCGCGGTCGGCATGTGGGGCGTTCGCATCCTTGGTACGTATATTTTTGTAATTCTTCTGGGACATGGTCTTGTCGCCGCATGGGCGTGCATGATTGCGCACAATCTGGTTTTGAGCTTGCTTTTGTCGATTCGCTATATTCGCGGAAAATGGAACCCGCTGAAGTCTTATGAGAAGGAAGCGTAAAGGAGCAGTTTTGTGAAGGAATTTAAGGTATTGAAGGAAGACGACGGCCGCAGGGTGGACAGATGGATCAAATCGCATGTGCCGAAGCTCAATAATGCGCTGATTCAGAAGTTTTTACGGC
Organism: Clostridia bacterium; assembly: GCA_045532135.1. GTDB lineage: Bacteria > Bacillota > Clostridia > Christensenellales > Aristaeellaceae > SFHK01. Next base: position 2,681 of record JAZSFI010000492.1, read on the forward strand.
TGAAGCGCCTCAAAAGAAACGGAAAGCCTGTTCATGCGGACGACCGTCTGGCAGCGGGCGACATACTGAATTTCTATATAGAAGACGAATTTTTTGAGCCTGTCATTAAAAAGGATAAGCTGCTTGAAAAATTCAGATACAGCGTATCCATTGTTTATGAGGATGAAAATATCCTTCTTCTGGACAAAAAGCCGGGCATTATCTGCCATCCGGACGAAAATGAAAAGGTTAATACGCTTATTACCCATGCGCGGGCGTATCTTTACCAGAAGGGCGAAATAACGGACGGCGGATTTCAGCCTGTTTTGGTCAACCGAATCGACCGCTTTACCGGTGGTATCGTCATATGCGCAAAAACGGAAGAAGCGATGCACATACTGTCAGATAAAATCCGAACCCATGAAATCGAGAAAGCGTATCTGTGCCTGACTGAAGGAAAAATTACTCCGCCGAGCGGCGTTTTGAAAGGATATATCGTAAAAACGCAGGGCAAAAGCCGCGTGCGCGTTTCAAAAACGGCCGTTTCCGGCGGGCAGTATGCGGAAACGATCTATAAAACGCTGTCCTATGAAAAGGGAAAATCGCTGGTCGAATGCGTGTTGGTCACAGGGCGCACGCATCAGATCCGCGCCCAGATGGCCGATATCGGCCATCCCCTCTGGGGCGACACTGCTTACGGCGCAAAGCCGGATGCGGGCAGGCATTATCAGGCGCTGTATTCCTACAAAATTACGTTCCGGTTTTCATCGGACGCAGGCGTTCTTTCTTATCTGAACGGGAAAAGCATGTATGTGAAAAACGTGCCGTTTGCTTCGGATTTCTTTAAAAACGCCGCCAAATGAGTGATGTTTCATCAAAAAACACGATCGATTGATTTCGTTCGTGTTTTTTTGTGTTTTTTATACATAAGTGGGAAAGAAAGTGAATATATGTAATTGAGAAAACAAAACGGAGGGTGGATTATGGATAAAATCAGCGTGCTGATTGTGGATGATAACCAGACGCTCGTTCGGCTGATGGTGGATTTTCTGTCGAGAAAGCAGGATATTGAAGTTGTGGGCACGGCAAAAGACGGCGCGGAGGCGGTGGACGAGATTGCTTCGCTCGTGCCGGACGTCGTTTTATTGGATATTGTGATGCCGCGCATGGACGGCTTCGGGACGCTGGAGGCGCTTTCGCGCATGAATCTTGGCAAAAAGCCGCGCGTCATCATGGTGACGGGGCTTACGCGCGACGACTTTATTGCGCGCGCCATGAGTATGGGGGCAGATTATTACATGATCAAGCCTTTTGATATGCATACGCTTTACACCCGCATCCGCGAGGTTGCACAGCAAAACGACATTGCGGCCTACGCAGGCGAGGAAACGGTTGCACAGACGGGCGAAATCAGCATTGACGAAAAGGTGACAAACATCTTTCTTTCCATCGGCATTCCTGCGCACATCAAGGGTTACGCCTATCTGCGCGAAGCGGTGCGCATGGTTGTGGAGGATCATGACGTAATCAACCGGATCACAAAAGAGCTGTATCCCGGCATCGCCCGCCGTTTTTCGACCACTTCTTCAAAGGTTGAACGCGCCATGCGCCACGCCATTGAAGTTGCCTGGAGCCGCGGCCGTCTCGACAGTGTAAACCGCATTTACGGCTATAAGGTCTTTTCTGCCGATGACAAGCCCACAAACGGAGAATTCATCGCCCTGATCGCGGATAAGGTAAGCATGCGGCAGAGCGCGTGAGAATAAAAAAACAGACGCTTCGATATGGAAGCGTCTGTTTTTATTATGCCTTTTCTGCCGGCGGTTCGCTTTGGTTTTCCTCATTTCGCGGCTCGTGTTCGTCTTCCGCCTGCTTTTTCTTATTATCTGCGATCTTTATGCGTTTGTCGATGATTTCGGAATAGACGGTGGAGAGGAGGGCGAACGCAGGAACGCCCAGAATCATACCCATGATTCCGAACATACGGCCGCCGACGACGATGGAGACGAGCACCCAGAAGGGGGAAAGCCCCGTGGTGTCGCCGAAGAGGACGGGTTTTATGACGTTTCCGTCAATCTGCTGAAGCACAAAAGTGAAGATGACAAAGGCAATGACTAAGCCCGGCTTTACGAGAAGGACGATGATCGCGCCCAGAATACCGCCTGCGATCGGACCAAAGGTGGGCACGAAGTTGAACACGCCCAGCATAATGGAAAGAATCAGCGCATAGGGGCATTTGAAAATGCTCAGGAAAATGAAGTTGATCACTGCGATGATGACAGCGTCCAGAATATTGCTGCCGAGAAAACGCATGGTGATGGTGTCGCCGCGCTCGATAATCTCGTTCAGACGGTTGGACTTTTTATCGCCCAGCACGACGCGCTCAAGCTTCATAACGCCTTTTTTGAGGTTTTTTCGGTCAAGAAGCGCGTAAATGGACATGGCCAATACGATGATCATGCTGAACAGATGGCTTCCGAGCTGATAGAAAAAGCTGATGAACTGCTGGTAGTTGTTGGTGAGCCATGTCATGACGGACGCCAGAACTTCATCGCTCGAGCCGAGCAGCTCATCCACATTAATCTCGATAAAGTCGATCTTTTCGGCATATTTTGCAATAAAAGCTTTGATCGATTCTATGTATGCGCTGCTGTTGGCCATGAATTCGGTAAGGCTTTCGATGGTCTGGGGAATTAAGAGGATCAAAAGGAAATATATGATCAAAAACAGGAGAAGAACGGTCGAAATGCCCGCGATATGCACGCGCAGCTTTTCGCTTTTCAGTTTCTTGAGAAGCTTTTTTTCCATAAACCGTGCAAACGGACGCAGAACGTAGGCGAGAATCAATCCGCTGGTTACGGGAGACAAATAATATCTTATGGAAGAAAGCCATGCGCGCACGTGGTTTAAATTGTTAAAAAGGTTAAACGCTACGGCTGCGGCAATGGCGATGAGAATGCCGGAAACGACCAGACGGCGGTCAATATGCTTATCAAGCTTCATGCGCTGTTTTCACCTCTTTTAAACTTGTGTTCCTACCTATTATAACAGGCGCAACAATGCCTTGCAAGAGGAGACGGCTTAAATTCGGCAAAAAAGGCGGCTGGCGTTGACAAGTGTGAAAATTTTTCTATAATATAAGTATGTATTTATGATAAAGGGGATGAATCGCCGTGCGTCCTTCGGTTGTGCTGCCCTGTTTTTTTGCAGACACTGCGTTTGAATGTGCGGTTGCCGAGATTGCCACAATCGGCTACGATGCGTGCGAAATCTGGGGCTGGAAGGATCTTGATCTTCAAGCGTGCAAGGAAGCGCTTTTAAAAAACGGGGTTGAGCTTCTTGGGATGTGCACAACGCAGTTTTGCATGAACGATCCTATGTATTCAAATGCATATCTTGAAGGGCTTTCAGAATCCATAGATGCGGCAAAGACGCTCGGCGCAAAAAAACTCATTACACAGGCGGGGCAGGACACGGGGAAGGACAGAACCTATCAGAAGGAAGCGATCATATCCACCCTCAAAAAGGCTGCGCCTATTTTGGAGGACGGCGGAATTACGCTCATGATTGAGCCGCTCAACACGCTTTTTGACCACAAGGGCTGTTTCCTCTGGTCGAGCGGGGAGGCCTTTGAGATTGTAAAGGAAGTCGGTAGTCCCTTGGTGAAGGTCGTTTTTGATATTTACCATCAGCAGGTGATGGAAGGAAATATTCTGAATAATATCATAAAGAATCTTGACCTGATTGCCCATCTTCATGCGGCAGGACATCCGGGGAGAACGGATCTGCAGCTGGGCGAAAACGATTATCGCGTGATTTTTGACCGCCTTGACAAAGCGGGCTACAAGGGTGCGTGCGGTCTTGAATATTTTCCAAGCGGCGACGCCGTTGAAAGCCTGAAAAGCGCCAGAAAAATCTATTTTACGTAGAGGAACATACATATGAAACGGCTGATCTCTTTTCTTTTATGCCTGATTTTGATGCTGCCCGCGTTTTCTGAGGAAACGCAGGCGGATCCCTTCGCCTGCGACTGCGGATTTGACAAAGAAAAGGGAGAGATTTGCGCGTGCTTTCTGCAGGAGGGCGACATTGGTCCTTTTGTAAACGGCGTGATCGTGCTTCTGAAGGAAAGAGGGTATCTTTCCCAGTCGCATTCCAGGGGCGTTTTTGACGCGGAAGTAACGCAAGCCGTTAAGCAGTTTCAGTATGATGTGGATCTTGCGCAAACCGGTATGCTGGATCACGAAACGCTTTCCTACCTGATATTTGCGGACAGCGCTCTGGATATGTTCCTGTATTCCGATATCAAAATAGAACTTGTGTGGACGCCGACGGATGGCGGCAAAAAAGCGCACATAAGCAAAACGTGCTGCAAAATGATTGCGCCCCGGAAAATTTCAAAAAGAAACGCGTGTGCGCTTGGTATAGACAACTGTGGACGCTGTTTCAAGGAAGGATATGATTATGACGAAACGCTGGCAGGACTCGTATACTGAGCAGGTTCAGATTTTAATGCCTGAGCACATCAACGGTGCAAACCGCCTGTTCGGCGGAAGACTGCTCTCGTGGATCGACGTTGTTGCGGCAGTTACGGCAAGAAGACATTCGGGGTATGATGTGACTACTGCGTGCGTGGATCATCTGCAGTTTTTGGCGCCCGCGCACATGAACGACACCGTACTTCTGACCGGGCGCATTACCTGGACGGGCAGAACCAGCATGGAAGTGCGCGTTGACACGTATACGGAAACCAAGGGCGTGAGAAAACATGTCAACCGCGCCTATATCGTGATGGTAGCCATCGATGAAAATGAAAATCCCGCGCCGGTTCCTTCGCTTCTGGTTGAATCGGAAGAGGATAAAATGGAATGGCAGGCAGCGGAAAAAAGAAAACAGGAGCGTACAAAAAAACGCGCAGAGCGATGATCTGTGCGTTTTTTTGATGAAAATGTGAAAATGTCTTGCAAACGCGGACAATTTATGAGATAATATAGTGTAAGTATGCAATGTGTGCGCGATATAAAGACAAATTGATTATATATACAGACAGGGAGGCAAACGCAATGAGCGATACCATGAAAGCGATAATGAAGATGCAGCCGGGCAGAGGTCTGGAGCTTCGCGAGGTTCCGATTCCGAAGCCCGGTCTTGGAGAAGTTCTGATCAAGATCAGAAAGACGGCCATCTGCGGCACCGACCTTCACATTTACAACTGGGATCCGTGGAGCGAAAAGAACATTCAGACGCCGCTGATTATCGGTCACGAGTATGTGGGTGAAATTGCTGAGCTCGGCGCAGGCGTAACCGGTCTTTCCATCGGCGAGCGCGTCAGCGGCGAAGGCCACATCGTTTGCCACCAGTGCCGCAACTGCCGCTCGGGCAACAGCCAATGGTGCAAGCACACCAAGGGCGTCGGCGTAAACAGAGACGGCGCGTTTGCAGAATACATTGTGATCCCTGCAAGCAACGTAATTCCGATCAATCCTGAAATCGACGAGGATGTCGTCGCATTCTTTGACGCCTACGGAAACGCCACACACACTGCGCTCATGTTTGACGTGGTCGGCGAGGACGTTTTAATCACCGGCGCGGGCGCAATCGGCGTGATGGCGGCTGCCATCTGCAGAAGAAACGGCGCGCGCAGCGTCGTTGTAACCGACGTAAACGATTATCGCCTTGCCCTTGCCAAGCGCATGGGTGCAACCGAAGTCATCAACGTAGCGCGCGACCGCATTGAGGACACCTTTGCCGCGCATCACATCGTGGAAGGCTTTGATGTGGGCCTTGAAATGAGCGGAAACCCCTCTGCGCTTTCCAGCATGATCAAGCTTATGCGAAACGGCGGCAAGATGGCGCTTCTGGGCATTCTTTCCAAGGATGCGCAGGTCGATTTCAACGAAATCATCTTTAAGGGTCTGACCGTTCAGGGCATCTATGGCCGCAGAATGTATGAAACCTGGTACAAGATGATGGCGATGGTGGAGGGCGGCCTCGACCTTACGCCCATTATTACCCATCGTTTCCATTATTCCGATTTTGACAAGGGCTTTGAGGCCATGAACACCGGAAGAAGCGGCAAGGTCATTCTGGACTGGACGTATTAAGGAGGGAAAAATCCTATGAAATCTGCGCTTCATTTCTATACCGAGCAGCTCGATGCCATCCGCGAGGCGGGCACATTTAAGTCCGAGCGCGTGATCACCACGCCTCAGAAGGCAAGAATCGATACCACGAAAACAAACGGCGTGTTAAACATGTGCGCCAACAACTATCTGGGCCTTTCGAACCATCCGCGTCTGATTGAAGCCGCCAAGAAGAGTTACGATGAATGGGGATACGGCTTATCCTCCGTCCGTTTCATCTGCGGAACGCAGGGACAGCACATTACCCTTGAAAAGAAAATCGCCGATTTCGTAAAGATGGACGATGCGATTCTCTATTCCAGCTGCTTTGACGCAAACGGCGGCCTGTTCGAAACCCTTCTCGGTCCGGAAGACGCAGTCATCTCCGATGAACTCAATCACGCTTCCATCATCGACGGCGTCCGCCTGTGCAAGGCCAAGCGCTTGCGCTATAAGAACAACGACATGGATGACCTCAGAGCCAAGCTTGAAGAAGCCAAGGACGCGCGCATCCGCCTGATTGCTACCGACGGCGTTTTCTCCATGGACGGATATATCGCAAACCTCAAGGCCATCTGCGACCTTGCCGATGAATACGATGCGCTCGTCATGGTCGACGACAGCCATGCCGTAGGTTTCATGGGCGACACCGGCCGCGGAACCGTCGAATACGCAGGCGTCGAAGGCAGAGTTGACATCATTACCGGCACTCTCGGAAAAGCGCTCGGCGGCGCAAGCGGCGGCTATACCGCAGCCCGTCAGGAGATCGTGGATCTTCTACGCCAGCGTTCCCGCCCCTACCTCTTCTCCAACACCCTCGCGCCCTCCATCTGCGCAGCAGCCATCGCCACCTTCGATATGCTGACGGAATCGACCGAACTGCGCGACAAGGTATTTGAAAATACCCGCTATTTCAGAGCCAAGCTCGAAGAAGCCGGTTTCGACGTGCTTCCCGGAACACATCCCATCGTCCCCGTCATGTTGTACGATGCGAAAGTCGCCGGCGAGTTTGCCGCCCGCATGCTTGAAAAGGGCGTATACGTCGTAGGCTTCTCCTATCCCGTAGTCCCCATGGGCAAGGCCAGAATCCGCACGCAGGTCAGCGCGGCTCACTCCAAAGAAGACCTCGATTTTGCCGTTAAGTGCTTTAAAGAAGTCAAAGCGGAAATGGGACTATAAAAAATCAGCGAAGATAAAGGTCTTTTCCTGATGACAAACAAAAGGCCGTCCGATTTTTTGTCGGACAGCCTTTCACTATCGATTTTACGCCATCTTCTCAGGCAGCACAAACTTGCCGGAGAAGGCTTTGAACTGTTCGTTGAAGTACTTGTTTTCGCCGCTCTTCATTTCGCCCAGATAGCTGTGCATGTCCATGCTGCTTTGCTTGATTTCGATGACGCAGCCTGCGATGTTGGAGCAGTGGTCGCTGACGCGCTCAAGAGCGGTCAGAATGTCGGATAAGACGAAGCCCTGTTCAATGGAGCAGAGGCCGCGGCTCAGGCGGTCGATGTGGCGGGTACGAATTTGTTTTTGCAGCTTGTCCACGACCTGCTCAAGGGGTTCGACCTGCATGGCGGAATCGATGTTGTCGTTTAAGAATGCGTCAAATGCGAGGCGGACGGTTTCCTTTACAGCGTCCGTCATAACGCCCAGTTCACGCAGCGCGCCTTCCGAGAAGACGAGCTTCTTTTCCGCCATTTCCAGGCTGGCCTTGGCGATGTCGTTTGCGTGGTCGCTGATGCGCTCAAAGTCGCCGATCATGTGAAGGAGTTTCGACTGCTCGTGGCTGTCTTCGCTGGAAAGGCTCTGTTCGGCGAGCTTGACGAGGTATGTGCCCAGCATATCCTCAAATTTGTCGCCGCGGTCTTCGTCCTTTTCAACGCTTTCGGCGATCTTTTCGTCATAAGCGGAGATAAGGCTGATGGCGTTAGTGATAGCGGAGGAAGCAACCTCGGCCATGGTATTGGTGACGCTGCGGGCGCGGGCCAGGGCGATCGGGGGCGTGACGAACAGACGCTCGTCCAGAAGCTCTTTTTCGGCATCCTTGCCCTTGTCGCGGATAAACAGACACGCAAGGTCAACCAGCTTCTTGTGGAAGGGCATGAGAAGCGCAGTGGTCAGGAGCTTAAAGATGGAGTGAACGATGGCGATGCCGACAGGGTTGATTGCCGTCGAAAGGAAAGCAAAATTCACAAATACATTGATCAGATAGAAAAGGCTCAGCCACACGAGCATACCGATGACGTTGAACAGAAGGTGAATCATGGAGGCTCTGCGCGCGTCGGTGGAAGCGCCGGCGGAGGAGATCATCGCCGTTACGCAGGTACCGATGTTCTGACCCATGATGATCGGGATAGCGGTTCCAAACGAGATTGCGCCGGAAACGGACAGCGCCTGAAGAACGCCGACCGAGGCGGAGGAGGACTGAACAATCGCGGTAAATACGGTACCGACAATAACGCCCAGAATCGGATTGGAGAACGCAGTCAGAACGCTCTGGAAGCCCGGAAGCTCGGTGATGGGATCGACGGAATCCGACATCATTTCCATGCCGAACATGAGAACCGCAAAGCCCAGAAAAATTGATCCGGTATCCTTCGTCTTGGCTTTTTTGCCCATCATGTGCATGATGATACCGATCAGCGCGACGACAGGGGTGAAGGTGGAGGGCTTGAACAACTGGATATACCAGACGCTTGACTCAATGCCCGCTAAAGACAGGATCCAGCTTGTGGCGGCGGTTCCGATGTTGGCGCCGATGATGATGCCGACGGACTGCGCAAGCTTCATAAGCCCGGAGTTTACAAAACCGACGACCATAACGGTGGTCGCGGAGGAAGACTGGATAACAGCCGTGACCGCAAGGCCAAGAATAAGGCCGCGGATGGGACTGGAGGACAGTTTATAGAGGATGGTCTTCAACTGATTGCCGGCGCGTCTTTCAAGACCGTCGGACATCAGGCTCATTCCGTAAAGGAACAGTGCGAGGCCGCCTAAGAGACCCAGAATGCTCAAGATGAGGTCAAAGGGCGCGATGCCCGCCGGTGCCGTGACGACTTCCTGCACGGCTTCCATGGGGGTAGATACATCCGTGATTGTAGGCATGATATCCCTCCGGTATTTCTTTTTTTTCTCTCTTCTCTCTTTTACAGATATATCATACCATATTTAAAAATCGTTTGATGTCAATGTTAGTAAAACGGCGGTAAAATTTTGCATTGAGGAATTCTTTTCTGTATTTTGGCTGTGCATAAAAAGCTTGCAATGAACGGCAAAATCGCGTACAATAGGATCAGAACGATGAAAGAGGTGGATTCAAATGGCAGTAATCTGGCAGGACAAAAAGCGCATACTGGGAATGCCGATCAGCTTTACCAAATACATCCTTGAAGAAGACAGGCTGATTCTGGATGAGGGACTCATAAAGAGCGTGGAAAATGAAATCATGCTATACCGGATTCAGGATATCACCTTGATTCGCACCCTCGGCGCGAAGATTTTCGGCGTCGGAACGCTGGAACTCAGATCCAGCGACAAAACGCATCCCGTGCTTCTTATCAAAAACATCAAAAATGCAGCCAATGTCAAGCGCACGCTGTCTGAATATGTAGAGCGCGAAAGAGACAGACGCCGCGTGGGCACGCACGAGTTTATCGGAGACGAAGCGTTCGAAGAAGAAATGTAAGCTACATAAGATACGTAAGCGCCCAGATCAGCAGGATTCCGGGAATGCCCAAAAAGCCCGCGGTCAGTGCGGAAAAGGGATTGAGCGGCAAAGAGAAATGAGTAATTCCCGAAACCAGATTGATTCCGATCAGTATCAGCGCGCCGGCAACGCCGTTTGCTGCGATTCGCCAGATGAACTTTCCCGGAATCAGAAGCAGCCGTCCGATCAGGGCGATCAGGACGACGCCAAGAACAAACATAAAAGCGATCGGCCACGGAATCGGCATAGAAAATCACCCTCCTTCACATGCAAAAAAGCATATGACGGAGGGTGAATTAATTATGTCCAGTCGGCAAGCCTTCGCGGAATATAGCTGTTTGAAAGATAAGATGAAATGGGATAAAGACTGGTTGAGATTGTGTTGATTCCGGGCTCGCTTCCGCCCTGCTCGATGACGACAATCTGCGTCTTTGCGCTGTTTGCGTAATAGAGGAACATGACCACGTGTCTGCCGTTTCGAACCAGAATATCGCCCGGCATCAGCGTATCGGACGCAGAGAGCGTTGTGAAAAGATCGGAAGTATAGAATGTGCGCGTATTAAAGCTGGCGGTTTGCGAAGTGAAGCCGAAAAAGCAAATCGAAAGCATGGAGGAACAGTCGTTTCCGACGTATTTGTCGTTTAAAAGGTTGTCCTGATTCAGATAATAGCCCTTTGCAGCGGCTGTATAGCGGTTTTCGCTGACGGCTTTTTGCACATTGTAGAGCCTGTTCTGATAATCGGAAATATAGGGAAGACCGTAATACACGATTCCGGGTTTAAAATCCTTCGCGCCGTCCTCGCTGTTTGCGGCTTTCCAGTATTCCTGATAGCCTTTTGTCATCCATGGGAAGGCATACATCGAAAAGGCGTTTGAAATCACGGTCTTTCGCTGATTCATGACGGAGGAAGTGATTTTGCCTTTGGAATACAGCGCCTGAAGCTCTGCGATCGCGGAAGCTTTTACATTGTTTATTCGGGTGAGGTTTGCGCTGACTTCGCTTGTTCCGGTTCGCCTCAAAGGCATAGTCAGCGTTCTTGCATCATTAAGCACGGTGACTTTGCAGCCTGCAAATACGTTTGGGTCGACGGTAGACTGCGCGTAGACATAGCATGTGCCGCTGGATTTTGCCGTCACAACGCCTGAGGCCGACACCGATGCGATGGAAACGTCGTCCGAATACCAGGTGCACGCGCTTTGCGAGCCTTCGGGCAGCGCCTGATGCGTGATCGATTTGGTTTCGCCGATGGAAAGAGTGACGGACGAAGGCGAAACGGCAAACGAAACGGGTTTTCCCGCCTCACGCACGCGGATTGTGACGGATGCGGAAATGCCGTTTTCGGACGCAACGGTGATTGTGACGATACCCGTCTTTCGCGCGGTCACAAGACCGAAGGGATCAACGGAGGCGATGGAGGAATTGGAAGAAGTAAATGTAATGCCGCTTTTGTAGGCGCCTTCCGGGGAAACGGCGGCTGTGATTTTCATCATTTTTCCGATTGTCATCGTGTTTTCGGGCACGGAGAGCGTGATTTTTTGAACGCCCTGCAAAACCGTCACCGGGAAATGCGCATATGCGCCGCTTCCGTCGTTGGAAAAGCATAAAATCTCCGTGCGCCCCGCCGATACGCATGTAACCTTGCCGAAGGAATTGACGCTTGCGATGTCAGGATGCATTGAAAGGTAGGTAAAGGTCGAATTTCCGAAATTTTCCGGATGCGCTTTTGCGGTCAGAAAAAAGCTTTCGCTGGTCACAAGCGTATTCTGCGCATCGCTTGAAAGGGTGATGGAAGAAACGGGAAGAAAGGGCGTGTCGGTTTCGGGCACGGATACGGGGATAAAGGTGCGGTTTGTACTTTTTGCAAACGCTTCCGCCTCACTGCTTATATAGCCGTAGACATGAGAAATCTGACTTGAAAAGGCAGTTTCTGAAATGGATCTGACCGATTTCGGCACGAAAACCGCATCTATATTGCCGAGATTTATAAACGCTTCCTCTTCGATCTGCGCAATTCCGTTCGGGATAAAAATCGCGTCTGCAAATGCGGAAAATACGGACAGAAAAAGCGCGCCGGCTACGGCAAACAGGAAAATGATTCTTTTCACGCGGCGCACTTCCTTCCATTATATATGTGATAAATTCATTATATCACATTTTGCATCGGATTTGTATCATAACAGAACATTATTTCCAATCTTTGGACGCACAAAAAGGCAAAAAGTTGCAATTTATCTGTTCGCGTGATATAATTAAAGAGATTATCCATTCGGAGGCAAGCATGGCAAAAGAGTATAAAGCAAAAGATATAACCATCCTCGAAGGGCTTGACGCGGTGCGCATGCGTCCCGGCATGTACATCGGTTCGACCGGCTCAAGAGGACTTCATCATCTGGTCTGGGAAATCGTGGACAACGCGATTGACGAGGCCGCAAACGGATACGCAAATGAGAT